>PMOU01000179.1 GCA_003161205.1 Actinomycetota bacterium
GGCAGCTGGTTGATGAGCAGCTGGTCGAGCGCGACACGGTTGTTGGACGCGGCGGCCTCCGCGTTGATGCGGGTGCGCTCGGCGTCGGCCTTGGCCAGGATCGTCACCCGTTCGGCCTCGGCCTCAGCGGGCCTGACCACCTCGGAGACCAGCTGCTGCCGGCGCAGCTGGGCCTGCTGCTGGGCCAGGTCGGCCTGCATGGCGATGACCGCGCGCTGGGCGTTCGCCTCCGCCAGCGGCCCGGCCTGGGCCGCCTCGGCCTGGGCCTTGTCCACCTCGGCCTTGTACTGCGCCTGCACGACGGAGGTCTCCCGGGCGAACTCCGCCTGCTTGCGGATCGAGGCCTGCTGCGCCTCCGCCGCCGCCTGGTCCGCCGCCGCCTGCGCGATCTTGGCCTGGCGCTGGATGGCGGCGTTATTCGGCGCGGCCATCGCGGCGATGTACCCGGCGCCCATGTCGTCGATGGACTGGATCTGCAGCGAGTCCACGGTCAGGCCGATCCTGGCCATCTCGGCCTTGGAGCCGTCGAGTACCTCGGTGGCCAGCTTCTGCCGCTCGGTGACGAGTTCCTCGACGGTCATCGAGCCGATGATCGACCGCAGGTGGCCGGCGAAGATCCGCCCGGTCAGAATGGACATCTGGTCCTGGTCGGAGAGGAAGCGCTGGCCGGCGTTGACGATGGATTCCTCGTCGTTGCCGACCTTGAACGCGATCACCGACCGGACGTTCAGCGAGATGCCCTGCTTGGTCACGCAGGTCTCGGCGACCTCCGCTTCCTGCATGGACAGGGTGAGATAGCGGACCTTGCGGAACATGGGCGTGACGAAAGCGCCGTGACCGGTCACCACCCGGAAGGGCGAGCCTTTCATGCCGTGCTTACCGCCGGAAATCAGCATGGCCTCGTCGGGTGCTGGAACTCGGTAACCGAACATCGTCGTTCATCTCCTAAAAAACGTAACCCCGGAATGCGCGGACTGTCCCCGAGCGCGTCCTCCCACTCGATGACGTCGACCGCCCGCGCCCCGCGCGACTCGATAATCAGGACGGTCGCCCCCTTGGGCAGCGGCTCGTCGGACCAGGCTAGGAAGGCCTCGGAGCCGCCGCGGATATTAATGAGCACTTCGCCCGGCCCGTCGCCGCCCCGCGTGCCCACGGTAAGGACACCAACGCAGCCCACCGAGAGCTCATCCCTCGCCAAACTGACAGCCCCCTTTTACCCGGAAGTGCCACCTTCTAGCGTAGTCCTCGCGGCCGCGGTTATATCACTGCCGCGAGTTAAGCTAACCCGATGTCCCTGCGCGCGATCGACTTCCATGCGCGCGGTGCTGCACGACAACGCCGCGCGCATCCTCAGCTGAGGTCGACGACCACCGGCGCGTGGTCGGAGGGCCCCTTGCCCTTGCGGGCCTCACGGTCCACGTACGCCGACCGCACCCGGCCGGCCACCGCCTCGGTCGCGTACACCAGGTCGATGCGCATGCCTTTATCGGCGTGAAAGCTGCCGGCCCGGTAATCCCAGTAGGTGAAGGGATGCGGTCCCTTCATCGGGACCGGCACCACGTCGGTCAGCCCGAGCGCGCGCAGGTCGGCCAGGGCCTGCCGTTCCGGCGCCGTGACGTGGGTGGAGCCGACGAACACCGCGGGGTCCCACACGTCGTCGTCGGTCGGCGCCACGTTGAAATCCCCGCACGCCGCCAGCTGCGGCTCGTGACTGAGCTCACCGGCCAGCGCGGCGCGCAGCGCCGCGAACCACTCGAGCTTGTAGGCGTAGTGGGCCGACTCGGGCGTGCGCCCGTTCGGCGCGTACAGCGACCAGACCCGGATCCCGCCGCAGTTCGCCCCCACCGCCCGGGCTTCCGGCCGGCGCAGGCCCGGCTCGTCAATCAGCGCGGGCTCCCCCGGCTCGCCCTCGTAGCCCGGTTCGCCGGGGAAACCCAGGCTCACGTGGTCGAGGCCGACCGCCGACAGCAGCGCGACGCCGTTCCACCGGCCGTCACCGTGCGCCGCGACCTCATAGCCGAGCTCGCCGACCTCGGCCGCGGGAAACAGGGCGGCCGCGCACTTAGTCTCCTGCAGGCAGACGACGTCGGGCTTGGTCTCGGTGAGCCAGTCCAGCAGCCTTGGCAGCCGGGCCTTCACCGAGTTCACGTTCCATGTCGCGAGGCGCACCGGTCTAGCCTAACCGGGCGGCGGCTAGGCCTCGGAGTCGTAGCGGAAGCCGTCGATGAAGCGGCGGAACACGCCGCCTTCCCGCGGCAGGGGGGTCTCGGGCGGAGGAGCCTCGGGGAGTTCCCGCCCGACGGGCTCGTCGTAGTCGGCCCGCGCGATGGCGTCCACGACCTGGGCCTCGTCGAAGGCATCTGAGCCCGGGATCTGCGGCACGAAGCCGACCAGGTCGCCGTCGAGCAGGACCTCGGCCTCCAGGCCGGTGGTGCCCTCGGCGCCCCAGATAGCCTCGCGTCCGCCGCTCACAGATACCTGCACCGCGTACGCGTCGACCCCGGACTTCTTCAGGTGCGCGTTGATGCCGCGGTCTCTGAGCCCATCGGTGACCCGGCGGGCACGGTTCTCATCCATGCCCGCCAGATTACCCAGCCACGACCAGCACACGGTGCAGCCTCACTCCGACCACCGCGGCATGCGGGCCCAGCCGTCCTGTCCTCCCGTGCCGCAGGTTAGCCAAGCCGGTCCTCAGCGCAAGGCCGGCGGTCCGGCTAAGAGGCTATTCATAGCTTTGTCTCGGATTCATAACGACGGCAGAGGTTGCTCGGCGCATCCGCAGAAGGCCGTCGGGCACCGTAGTGAGTGAAGCAAAGAGTGACTGAAGTAAGCAGAGACTAATAAGGAGTTAGCAATGACGTGGCTGTGGATCAACATACCGATGATGGTTCTTTTCGTCGCCCTGTGGGTGGGCATCCCGACGTGGCTGGTGCTGAAGCGCCCGGACAGGAAGCCGGAGCTCGCCGCGGCCACCGTCCGTAACCTTCCTTACCGGCTCGAGGTGCGCCGCGAAGACGACGGCTACCGCCGCGTCGCCTGAGCCGCGGGGCCGACGATGACGTCTGGTTGGGTCGTGCAGATTGTGCCCCCCGCGGAGGCGCGCACGTAACCGACCGCAGGAGCAGCCTTGGATAGTCCGCGAGCGAGGACGGGCCGGGGAGCCAGCGGAATCTGGCTCCGCGGCCCGTCGCGTGTTGTGAGCGGCCAGAAGATCTCCGGGCCGGTAGCGCCGGGCGGGGTATGAGAGGCTGCCGGGATGCTGGCGTTGAGCATTGCGGCGACGGTGGCCGCGGCCGTGTGGGCGTACCTGGTCGTAGGCCACGGCGGGTACTGGCGGACCAGCCAGTGGCTCCCGCGGATCGCGGGGGAGCCGGATCGCTGGCCCGAGGTGGCCGCGGTCGTCCCGGCCCGGAACGAAGCCGAGATGCTCCCGGCCACGCTGCCCGCGCTGCTCGGGCAGGATTATCCGGGTTCGCAGCGCGTCATCCTGGTCGACGACAGCAGCACCGACGGCACCGCCGAGGTCGCGGCCGCCCTCGGCCGCGACTCGGACCGG
>PMOU01000259.1 GCA_003161205.1 Actinomycetota bacterium
CCGGCAGGCCGCCGTCCATGACCTGGCGCAGCGCGAGCTCGGCCCTGGTCGCGATCTCCGGCGGCCAGACATCGGCCGGCCGGCGGCCCGGGTAGCTTGACGGGTCCGCCTCGGCGCGGCCGTCGAGCCGGGTCAGGGCAGCATTCACCCANNCCATGGGCGG
Source organism: Actinomycetota bacterium (assembly GCA_003161205.1). The sequence goes on from PMOU01000259.1 coordinate 164, forward strand.
CTCCTTCCCCGGAGTCATCGTTCCCGCTTCCCGGGCTCGTTCCCGCAGCCAACTCATCTTGTTTCCGCGGCCACCTCGTTAAGCTTCCCGCGGCCAGCTAATTAAGCGTGCCACAGTCAGGCAATTGGTGCGGCCAGGTAGACGGATTCGCGGGAGCGAACGACCGTCTACCATGCACGTCTCGCTGTGCTCGCCCGATTGGCCCGGCCAGCTGCGCGCCCGCCTCGTTGGGCCCGCCCGATTGTCAGGGCGGCATTACGCCATCTAGGAGGCGAAATCACAGCGGGCATGACAACGTAGCATAGCGTCCCCATGTCAAGATCTGAGAGGCTATCAGGGTGAGCCCGCAGAGCAGTCGCAGCCAGTCCCCGTCAGGATCAGGCAGCGGCCAGCGGCGAGGGGCCGCTGGCCCGCCGCCGAACGCGCTCTTCGCCGAGCTACTGCGCGCGGCCCGCGAACTGCTCGCCGTACGCAGCCCGCTCGACGCGGAGCTGATGGTCAGCGAGCTGCTCGGCACCTGGTGGGGGCAGCGCGGCGGCGGCAGGCGCGCGGCCACGGTCGAGCAGCTGGTCGGCGAGGGACTGGTCGACTACGCGGGCAAACAGCACAGCCCGGCGGCGCTGGCGCTGCTGTCCGGCATCGCCTGCCTCGGCACGCCCCGGCAGGCGGCCAAGGCCGAACGCGCGGCGCTCGACCTGATCGAGGCGGGCGTGCCCTGCCCGGGCTGGGCGGAGCACCTAGGCGCGGTGACCGCGGCCGAAAGCTACGTCAACCCCGATGACCTGGGCGACAAGGACGAGGTCATCTGCGTGTTCAGCTACGCCGGCGAGGAATCGCACGCGCTGGTCACCGTGGTGGACTACAACTCCGACGGGATGATCCGCGACGGCTGGGTAACCTCGCGGGTCGACAAGCTGCTCGACCACTGCCGCGAGGCGAGCAGCCAGCGCGGGGCCGAGGGCAAGTACGCGTTCCGGCAGGTGGACGCCGGGCAGGCCCGGCACATGCTGGAGACGGCGCTGACCCAGACCGACGCCGCGGCCGACCCCGCGGTCAGCGAGTCGTTCGCCTCCTACCACGCGTTCATCAGGGCCAGGATCAGGGCGCTGCCGCCGCAGGCCGGCCACTCGCTGTCGAGCACCGGCCCGCGGCGGCAGGCCTGGAGCAAGNNATCATCGACTACGGCTGCGACCGGGATTTCGGGCGGCCGCTGCGGATGAGCCCGACCAAGGTGGAAACCTTCCTGATCAAGTGGCTGCCGCGCAAGGTGATGCTGTCGTTCGCGGAGCAGGACGCGATGCCGCACGTCCTGGCGGCCTGGGTCCGGTGGGCGGGCCGCCGCCGCGGGCTGGCCGAGGCCGCCATCACCGAGTCGCTGGAGGCCGTGTTCAACTCGATCGGCACGTTCGCCCAGGCGTACCGTGACCCGGCGGAGTTCGGCCTGGACTACGCGCTGGTCCGGCGGCTGCTGCCGGACTCCGACCTGGAGGCGCTGCCGCGGCGCGCGTTCGCCTTCCCGGTCCTGGAAGGCTGGCATTCCGGCACCGACCTGTCCATCCTGGACCCGTCCGACCCGCGCGACCGGCGCGCGCTGCTCGCCGCCGACCACGCCACCCCCGCGCCCGGCGGCGTCGGCCGCCACATCGAGCGGCACGTGGTGCTGGCGGACCGGCTCTGGCGCGGCGACCCGCCCGAGCTGTGGGAAGCCGCACAGCGCCTGCTCGACGCCGGCCAGGACCGGCACCTCGTCCTGCACGCGCTGATGGCCGTGCTCGACCGCACCAGCGGAGACGAGACCGCGCTCATCGCCGTGCTGCGAGAGCTCGAGGCCGACGAGCCCTAGGGCGGCGGGCCGTAGCCTCCCCCGCCTGGGGTTTCGATGACGAACACGTCGCCGGGACCGACCTGAACCGAGTCGCAGCCCGCCATGGTGGTGACGCTGCCGTCGGGGTGGGCGATCCAGTGCCGGCCGAGCGCGCCCGGCTGCCCGCCGGCCAGGCCGAACGCGGGGACGCGGCGGTGGCCGGTTAGCGTCGTGACCGTCATCGGCTCGGCGAAACGCAGCCGGCGTACGCCCCCGGCGCCGCCGTGCCAGCGGCCCGCCCCGCCGCTGCCCGGGCGGATCCGGTACGACTCGAGCAGCACCGGGTAGCGCCATTCGAGGACTTCGGGATCGGTCAGCCGGGAGTTGGTCATCTTGGTCTGCACCACGTCGGTGCCGTCGAAGCCGTCGCCGGCCCCCGATCCGCTCGCGACCGTCTCGTAGTACTGGTAACGGTCATTGCCGAACGTCACGTTGTTCATCGTCCCGGACCCCTCCGCCATCACGCCGAGCGCCGCGTACAGTGCCCCGGTAACCACCTGAGAGGTCTCCACGTTGCCCGCGGCCACCGCCGCCGGGTACTCCGGGGCGAGCATCGAGCCTGGGGGAATGATCACGTTGAGCGGCTGCAGGCAGCCGGAGTTGAGCGGGATGTCGTCGTCCACCAGGGTGCGGAAGACGTAGAGCACGGCGGCCATGGCCACGCTGGACGGCGCGTTGAAGTTGTCCGCGAGCTGTGGTGAGGTGCCGGTGAAGTCGATCTCGGCGGTCCGGTCTTGTTTGTTAACGTGGACCGTGACCTGGACGGTGGCGCCGTTGTCCATTTCGTAGCTGTACTGGCCGTCGTGCAGGGCGGTGATGACCCGCCGGACCGCTTCGGCGGCGTTCTCCTGGACGTGGCCCATGTAAGCCTGCACGACGTCCAGGCCGAAGTGCGCGACCATTTTGCGGAGTTCGGCGCTGCCCTTTTCGTTCGCGGCGATCTGGGCGCGCAGGTCGGCGAGGTTGGTGGCCGGGTCGCGGGAGGGGTACTCGGCTCGTTGCAGGAGGCGGATCGTCTCGGCCTCGTGGAGCCGGCCATCCTCGACCAGCCGCCAGTTGTCGATCAGCACCCCTTCCTGCTGGATCCGGGTGCTCGCGGCCGGCATCGACCCCGGCGACATCCCGCCGATCTCGGCGTGATGGCCCCGCGAGGCCACGTAGAACCAGATCTCCTCCCCCGCATCCGGGGGTCCTGTGGCCTCTGGGGCCTCTGGGGC
>PMOU01000584.1 GCA_003161205.1 Actinomycetota bacterium
GATGATCGTCACCGCGACGGTACCTGCCCGGCTGCAGCCGATAGGGCCTTTGTATTCGCCACGCTGCCCGGCGGCCAGACCACCGATGACGAGCCAGATGACAAGAAGTACCGATCCGATGTGCATCTGAACCTCCGTGTTGCTTAAATCCGGGGAGAGGGCTATGGCCTTTACCCCGGTGTATCTGCGGGGAGCCTACCCGCGAGCTTGGATATCGAGTCCGGTGCGCGCGGATTCCATGCCTTTTCCAGAAATCTGGAGGTTGGGATTTAGGTGCGGCTCTCCTTGGCAACTTCCAGGTATCTGGAAGTTGTCCGTCATTCGTTGACTATCGGGTGCGCGGCCCGCATCCTCGGTCACGGGGACGGTCTGGTCAGCACGGATCAGGGCATCGGACGAATCAAGGACGGTACTTGGTGACTGAAGGCAGGGAAGCGCCGCGTCGGCAGGTGCGCACTCCGCTGCAGCAGCGAAAGAGGCGCTGGGCCGTCGTGGGCGGCGTCGCGGCGGGCTGGGTGATCCTGGAGATCGTGACGGGTTCCGTCATCTCGGCCACCGGGCTGCTGGTGGCCATCGTGGCCCTCGGCGCCGCCGCCGTCGGTGGCCTGCGGAGCCTGGGCATCCCGGGAGATCATCCGTGGATGCGGCGGGCGGACTCGCGGCCGGACTCGCGCGCGGACTCGCGGCCGTGGCGCGACGGGCAGGACGTGGTTCAGGCTGACCTGCCTTATCTGCCTGACCCCTGGTACGGAGACGCCGCGCCGGAGTTGGCGTATGCCACCCCGCATCCTGGCTACGCCAGAGCGGGCAGCCGCGTCTGGGCGGGACCTGACCCGGGCCTGACGGTGGCCAGCGGGATGGCCACGGTCATGGAAGAAAGCCTGCCCGCCATCCCGGTGCTGCGGCTGGTGACGGGCTCCTCGGTGGCGGAGACCATGATGTCCGGCGCCCGTGCCGGGCGCGGGACGGTTGAGCTGGCGCTGCCCGACGTGCCCACGGTGTCCAGGGAGCATGCGAGATTCACCTTCTCTGACGGTCGCTGGTGGATCACCAACCTGGGCATGAACGGGCTCACCCTCAACGGCGCTCCGGTGGCGGGTGAGCAGCCGCTTAGCGACGGCGACGCGATTCGGTGGGGATCGAGACCGGACGCGCTGCTGTCGCGCGTTGAGGTCAGCAAAAGCCCGGAAGGGCGGCAAATATGATCCAGACATGGCGAGACTGGACCGCGGTGGTGGTGCGCCGTCCTCCGGGAGTGGCGACGCAGTAGCGACGGGCCAGCTTTTCCTGTGGTCGCAAGCACGCGGTGAGTGGGTGAGCTGTCCGCCCGATGAGATCACCTGGCTGGACCGGCGCATGCTGAGCGACGATGAGGACCTCACGCTTCACCGGGCCCCGCGGTGCGCGGGTCTTCGCTACGTACACCACCGCTGGGAACTCTTCAGCCGCGATACGACCTACCGGGTTTATCTCGCGCCGGACGCAGCCGGTCCCCCGCTGGCCGCTCAGGCCGTGCAGCGGACGGCGAGCCAGGTCCTGCCCGTTGCTCCGGCGCGTTACGAAGCGCTGCCGGTGGTCCTCGCGGCGGGCTCGTGGCTGGTCAGCGTGGGTACCTGGGTGCTGCGGCTGCGGCTCGACGGGCCGGCCCGGCCGGGCGGCGATCCGGCCGACCCGGACGGTGACAAGCAACTGACGACCCGGGCCGCGNNCGGCGCGGCTGACGATGGCCTACTACTACCAGGAGTTCATCCTCGGCCGGGCCGCTCCGCAGACGGTGCCGATGACGGATGTGGTCATCGCGCTGAACCTCAGCGGAGAGGGTGCGGTATCGGACTACAAGAAGCTGCTTCAGGGCCTCATCTGGTCCGAACGCGGCCACGCGCGTGACCTCGCCGGCTTCCTGCTCGCGAACGGCCTGCTGACCCCGGCCGATCTTGACGAGGCTAGGCAGGCCGCGGCGGACAACGAACGTAGTGGCGTGTGCGAGATGGCGCGGCAGCGGCTCCGGTATCGCCCGAGGGACGCCGGAGGCAGCACCACGGCCCGTTCGGGGGAAAGAGATTTAACGGCGCCGGGAGCCGGCCCAGACGTTGAATTCTTCGGGATGGTCACGGCGGGCCAGTGATTCGGCCATCAGGGCATCGCCCTCGGCGGGTGTGCGCCTGCTCTTGACGCGGCCCAGGTGGGTCTTCTCCTCCTGGTAGGTCGCGGCACGGGCGGGCGGGTGGACCGGGTCGGTGCCGGCAGGCTGTGAGCAGACCCGGCATTCCCACTGCGGGGGTGGCGTCACGGTCCAGATGAACGGCACCGTGGTCCGGTGCCAGTTCGCGCAGTGATAAATCACGACGACTTTCCCGACGGTAAATCCACGGCCATAAGGCTCACCGGCAGGACCGGCCCCTACCCGGGTACCCCGCAATGCGCCGCTATTCACAATCCGCATATTGCCTCCGTTAATCCCCTATTTTACAGCCATGTTTCGCATGGTTTGACCGTTTCTTCCCGATCGGGAAATCCTTGAAAAGTACAGCTATTTACAACTGATTCACCGTGACCTGGGTCGATAGGCGCGAGACTCTGAGAGCCCCGGTGACGCCGGCCAGTTTGGCGGATCGTCTCGTTGCTGGGACGATCGGGGCGTGAAACTAGGGATCCTGTGCGGTGGCGGCCCGGCTCCGGGGATGAACTCGGTGATTTCCGCCGCGACGATCGAGGCGCGGAACTCCGGGTGGGACGTGCTCGGGATCATGGACGGCTTCGAGCACCTCATCGACGGCCGGACCGAGGAGGCGCGGCCGCTGTCCATCACGGACGTGTCGAGGATCCACGTCCTGGGCGGGTCGATCCTGCGGACCTCGCGGGCCAACCCGACGGTGCGGGACTCCGACGCCGCCGACCCGGACTGGCG
>PMOU01000483.1:0-419 GCA_003161205.1 Actinomycetota bacterium
CCAGGTCGGCGGGTACCACGAACACGGTCCGCCGCATGCCGAGCATCCGCACCAGCGCGTGCTCGGTGTACAGCGCCTGCTCGATGACCGCTTTATCGGCGCAGCCGGTCCGGGCCCAGGCGGCCAGGTAGACCGACGCCGGGTCGGTTCCGTGCAGCGCGACCATGTCCGTCGCCGCGGCGGCCACGGTGCCGGCCCGCGCCGCTGGTGCCAGATGGTGGCGGACCGCCAGCCGGTTCCGCCGTTCGGCCGTGCTGACCGTCCGGATACCGCTGCCCATGGCGACGACCTTATGTGAGGTCCGGCGTCCGGTAACGTCGGATCGTGATCAGTTTCCGGCAGCCCGGTACCGTGCTCACCGACCGCGTCTTCGGCGTCCCGCTCGACCACACCCGGGGCGACGGAGAGCAGATCGAAGT
>PMOU01000483.1:438-7270 GCA_003161205.1 Actinomycetota bacterium
TGCCCGGCCTGACCGTGACCGCGGACGACGTCTACCGGCACACCTACCGCACCGTCCTCGCCAAGAACGCCGCGCACTACGAGCGGTACCCCGGGGACGTGGCCAAGGCGCAGCGGGTGGCCTCATACCTGGCTGCCCATGATGTCCGGCGGCCCGACGGCGCGCCGCTATCGGTCGAGGCGTTCCAGTCCATCGGGGCCATGCTCGGCCAGAGCAGCGGCAGCGACGCACTGCACTACCTGCTGGAAAGCCCGTTCGCGGATGACGACGAGCTTTCCGATGCCTTCCGGTACGCGATGATGGATGAGCTCACCTTCGCCGCGGCGCCGCTGTACGCGCTGTTGCACGAGCCGTCCTACGCCCAGGGTTTCGCGACCCGCTGGGCCGCGCAGCGGATCAGGGCAGAATTCGCCGAGTTCGATCCCGGGCCGGCCATCGAAGGAGCCGCTCCCCTGCTGTTCACCGGCGAGATGACCTACCCGTGGATGATCGACGCCGACCCGGCGCTGCGCCCGCTGCGCGAGGCCGCCGACATCCTGGCCGAACGCGACGACTGGCCGCCCCTGTATGACCCGGCGCGGCTCGCGGGCAACGACGTACCGGTGGCGGCGGCCGTCTGGCCGCAGGATTCCGATGGCCTCAGGAGCGAGGCTGGCTCGTTCCGGCGCCGTAGCGCAGCCCGTCGACGAGGAGCGCGACCATGCGCTGGCTATAGGCGGCTCCCTCGTCCGCCACGGGCAGGCACAGGTTGGCGACGGCGTGCAGGAGGTCGGTGGCGCTGATGACGGCCCGGATCTCGCCACTGGCGATTGCGGCTTCGAGCAGTGCCGCGAGGGCGGGTCCGAGTCGCTGCCTGAAGTAGCCGGGCAGGGCACCGTACGCTGGATCGCCGGAGTGCAGGGCGGCGGCGAGTCCTCGCTTGGCCGCGAGGTACTCGGTGTACCGGTAAAGCCACATCGCGAGCGCCTCCCCTGGCTCGTGCGCCGCGGCCAGCGCCGGGGCCGCGGCGGCGCAGGCGTCCACCTCGCGCTGGAACACGGCCCTGACCAGGTCCGAGCGCAGCGGGAAGTGCCGGTACAGCGTTCCGACTCCGACACCGGCCAGGTCAGCGATCTCCTTCGCGGGTGCGTCCACGCCCGACGCGGCGAACACGGTCTTGGCGGCCTGAAGCAGGGAGTCGATGTTGCGCTGCGCGTCGGCGCGCAGCCGGCGCGGCGCACGGTCGAGCGCATCGGTGTCCGCCGAGCCTGCTCCGGCCGGCGCCGTGTTCTCCGTCACGACATTCCTCCGCTTGCTAAACGGAAAGCAATTCCGTATAGTACCGGAAGAACGTTCCGCTTCGATCCAGGGTACGGCATCGACGGAGCGCTCGCCGCTCACCGACACAACTCCAGGAGAAGCCGCATGCAGTACCGCACCCTCGGCCGGACCGGCATCAAGGTCAGTCCCTACGCGCTCGGCGCGATGATGTTCGGAGTCATCGGCAACCCCGACCACGAGGAGTCGATCCGCATCATCCACAAAGCGCTGGACGCCGGGATCAACTTCGTTGACACCGCGGATATGTACTCCAAGGGCGAGTCCGAAGAGATCGTGGGCAAGGCGCTCAAGGGGCGTCGTGACGACGTCGTCCTGGCCACCAAGGTGTTTGGCGTGATGGGCGATGACCCCAATCAGCGGGGCAACTCGCGGCGCTGGATCATGACCGAGGTGGAGAACTCGCTGCGCCGTCTGCAGACCGACTACATCGACCTCTACCAGATCCACCGGCCGGACCCCGAGACCGACATCGAGGAGACGCTGTCCGCGCTCTCAGACCTGATCCACAGCGGCAAGGTCCGGGCGATCGGCTCCTCCACGATGCCCGCCTCCGACATGGTCGAGGCCCAGTGGGTCGCCGAGCGACGCGGCCTGGAGCGCTTGCGCACCGAGCAGCCCACCTATTCGATCCTGTCCCGCGGGATCGAGGCCGAGGTGCTGCCCGTCGCCCAGCGCTACGGGATGGGCATCCTGGTGTGGAGCCCGCTCGCGCAGGGGATGCTCACCGGGCGCATCCGCAAGGGGCAGCAGACCGACCTCCGCCGCACCGCCCTGTTCAAGCACCTCACTGACGAGCGCCGACTCGACGCCGTCGAGCAGATCGTCCCGCTCGCCGAGAAGGCGGGCTTGCCGATGACGCACCTCGCGATGGCGTTCGCGATCGCTCATCCGGGCGTGACCAGCGCGATCATCGGCCCGCGGACGATGGAGCAGCTCGACGACCTGCTGGCCGGCGTCGAGGTCACCCTCACCGACGAGATCCTCGACCGGATCGACGAGATCGTCCCGCCCGGCACTGACGTCGGCACCCTCGACATGGCCTACCGGCCCCCGGCCATCCAGCGCCCGGACCTGCGCCGCCGGCCTGTCAGTGAACGTGCGGCCGCCTGACCGCAGGTAAGGCAACCCGCGCGAAGGTTCCTGAGGCCGGGCGCGGCGCCCCGCTGGTCTGGCGAGACGACCTGAATGCTTGGATCTAAGGGTCTCGTTCGACGACGTCGCCAGCGGAGGTACGCGTGGATATCGGAATCGGCCTGCCCAACACGGTGCCCGGCACCGAAGGCAGGAGCCTCATCGACTGGGCCGCCAACGCCGAGGCGGCCGGATTCAGCACCCTGGGCACGATCGGCCGGATCGTGTACCCGAACTACGAGGAACTGATCTCGCTGGCCGCCGCGGCTGCGGTCACCAGCCGGATTCGTCTGACCACCGGCGTTCTGCTTGCGCCGCTGTACTCGAACACGGCTCTGTTCGCCAAGCAGGCGGCCTCACTGGACCGGCTCTCCGGCGGACGGCTGGTGCTCGGCCTCGGCCTCGGCGGGCGCGACGACGACTACACCGCCAGCAACCTGCCGACCGAGGGCAAAGGACGGCGGCTGGATGAGCAGCTGACCGAGATGAAGCGGATCTGGTCCGGTGAGCCTCGCGGTTTCGCGGGCGGGATAGGGCCGGAGCCAGTGCGGCCCGGCGGTCCTGAGCTCATCCTCGGGGGCTCGGCCGAGGCTAGCTTCCGCCGCGTGGCCATGCTCGGCGACGGCTGGATTATGGGCGGCGGTACGCCCGACATGTTCGGCCAGGGTGCGGCGAAGGTAGACGAGGCCTGGCAGGAAGCGGGACGCCCAGGCCGGCCCCGCAAGCTCACCCTCGCCTACTTCGCGCTCGGAGCCGACGCCCGGGCCCAGGCCGATAACTATCTCCTGAACTACTACGGCTGGCTCGGCGATGTCGCCCAGCAGATCGCGGGCGGCGCCGCGATCAGCGCCGAGATGGTCAAGGGCTACGCGGCCGCGTTCGAAGCCAACGGCTGCGACGAGATCATCTTCGTCCCGACCACGTCCTCCCCCGACCAGATCGACCTGCTCGCCGAGGCGGTCCGGTAAGGAACCTGTGGCCGCGGCCTCGCCGGCCGAGCCGATTCAGGCGGCAGCGGGAACCTGGACGTCGCGGTCAGATCCGGCTGGTCAAAGCAGGCGAACATCTCCGGTGCGCAGTCCGGGTAGCCGATCGCCATGACATAGCCAGCGCCGTCCGCCGGGTCGGTGTACCGGCACAGCCCGCGCCCTTCTTGGGAGTACCCGGCCTCGGCCTCCGCCATCAGGACCGCCTGATCACCGCCGCCGGCCCGGCTCAGCCGCAGCCGGCCGTCCTCCGGCGGAGGCAGGGGCACCCCATTCAGGGTCACGCTGCGCACGCCCTGCGTGCGCAGCTCAGCGAACGTGCCCGCGTCCGGCCGCAGCCACCGGAACCGGACCTCGGTTCTGGAAAGTACCGGCTCGGCCGTGAGGTCGAGGAAAACGTCGTACGACTCGACATCGATCGCCCTGGCCCGGTCAATCGCCTCGTCCTGAGTCAGATCAGCCACCCGCCGAGCCTAGCCCGGCCTGCTCGTCAGCCCCGGGTCACGACGGGAATACCCGTACGCGGCGGACTGTTGCCGCGAGGGTGACCGGACAACCGCAGGAAGAAGTGCAGTTCTGGTTCGATCCGCTGTGTCCTTGGGCCTGGATCACTTCCCGCTGGATGCTGGAAGTAGAGAAGGTCCGGCCCGTTCGGGCCGACTGGCGGATCATGTCGCTGGCCTACCTGAACCTGGTCCAGCATGAGGGCAAGGGACTGACCCAGGAATACCAGGAACGGATGAGCCTGGCCTGGGGACCAGTGCGGGTCTGCGCTGCGGCCGCCGAGAACAGCGGCCCTGGCATCCTCGGGCCGCTGTACACCGCCATCGGCACCCGGTTCCACGTCCAAGGCCGCCGGGAGGATCCTGACGTGATCCCCGAGGCCCTGGCGGAAACGGGACTCCCCGCGTCATTGGCCAGTGCCGCCGGGAGCACGGACTTCGACGAGCTGATCAAGAGCTCGCACCACGAAGCTTTCGATGATGTCGGCCTGGACGTGGGAACCCCCGTCATCCGCATCCGCGGCAACGCCCTGTTCGGCCCCGTCATCACCCCGGCGCCCCGCGGCGCGGCGGCCGGGCGGCTGTGGGACGGGCTGGTGCTGGTGACCGAGGCGGACGGCTTTTTCGAGCTCAAGCGGAGCCGGGACCGCAAGCCTTCGTTCGACTGAGCCCAGAAAGGCTTCACTCCAGCGGCTGGTCCGCGGGCACGCGGGCGGCGGAGAACACGGTGCGACGGCGCAGCCGGAAGCCCAGCGCCTCGTACAGTCCGATCGCCGGGTTGTCAGCCACGGCGTGCAGGAACGGCGTCTCACCGCGCGCCCGGATGCCTGCTACCAGTGCGCGTACCAGCCGGGAGGCGAACCCGAGGCCACGCCACGCGTCGTCCGTGCACACCGCGCTGATCTCGGTCCAGCCGGGTGGATGCAGCCGCTCCCCCGCCATCGCGACCAGGGCGCCGTCACGCCGGATGCCCAGATAGCTCCCGAGCTCCACGGTTCGCGGCAGGAACGGCCCGGGCTTGGTCCGCCCGGCCAGCTCCAGCATCTCCGGCACATCATCTGGCCCCAGCCGCACGGCCTCGCTGTCGGCCGCGCCCTGAACCCCGTTGTCGACGAGCTGGACTCCCTCGCCGATCACCCTGGTCTCCCAGCCATCCGGAGCCGGCGTCCGCACGCCCGCCAGCGCCACGAGAGCACCGGGACCGGCCAGCGCGGCCACGTCAGCCCAGTCCGCGGCATCCGGCTGGTCGGGCAGGGCGAGAAACGGCGAGACATCCGGCGGATAACGCAGCACGTTCCCGCGCCGCTCCGCGAAACGCGCATGCGGCCCGGCCAGCGAAGCGCGGACCGGNNAGATGGCGTTCCGGGCGCGCCAGCGAGTCTCCGCTTGAGGAATCAGGGCTGGAGCAGGAATCTGGGCTTGAGCAGGAATCTGGGCTGCAGCGGCTGACGGGCTTGCGGCCACGGGCAACCCGATCACGAGGTGTCAACGGGGTCGGGGCGGCGGCGGCGGAGACGCCAGGGTCCGCGTCTATGAGGCTGCAGGTGGCCTCACCAACGCGGACCCTCTCATGTCACTTGCACGGCAGCCGCAGGGAGGCTGACCGTGCCAGGAACAAGGAACTCTGCTAAGAACTATGCCCGAGTACTTACTAAGGTCCAGCCCCTGAAGAAGTTCAGTTCTGGTTAAGATTCGCGTCCAGCTGGCGCCGCCGCTGGTTTCCGCCCATTTCGGGAGCGTCCGTGCCCACGCTGGCTGCCATTTTTCCGCCCACCCAGGCTCCGGAGAGGCTCGCCGCGGTCGCCGCGGCCGCTGAGGAATCCGGACTGCCCGAGCTGTGGGTGTGGGAGGACTGCTTCTCCGAAAGCGGCATCGCCACCGCCACCGCGATTCTGGCCGCGACCAGTCACGTCGGGGTCGGGATCGGGCTGCTGCCCGTGCCGCTGCGCAACGTCGCGCTGACCGCCATGGAGCTCGCCACGATGAGCCGGCTGTTCCCGGGACGTCTGACGGCCGGTGTCGGCCACGGCGTGTCCGACTGGATGAGCCAGGTCGGCGCCGCGGCCCTTGTCGGCGACTACGCCCTCGCCGGGGCGACCCACGTCGCGGTCAACGTCAGCGGCAGCGGCACCGGCCTGGAGCGATTCGTCAGGTTTCTGGCCCTGGACGTGGCTCCGCTCTTGCCGTGACAGGCTCGCGCGTCACGGGCTCGCGNNCACGGGCTCGCGCGTCACGGGCTGCGGTCCAGGACGGGCCGGCTGGTGGCCCACCTGGCGGCGCAGCTGACCGCGGGACGCCTCGTGGAAGCCGTGCGTCGACAGCCAGTTCCTGATCCACGCGCCGTCGGGATGGGTTTCGGGGACGACGTTGTAGATGTAGTTCAGCCCGTGCGCGGCCGCCTCGTCTTCGAGGTGTTCCAGGATGAAGTCGCCGACCCCGCGGCCGCGCTGACCGGGCGCCACGATGAAGGTGATCCGCGCGTCGCCCCATTCCGAATCAAGCCAGCCGTATCCGGCGAGCTCGGTTCCGTCCGTCACCCGCCACCATTCGTTGGCGACCGGCTCTCCGGGAGAGGGCATGGCCAGGCCGACCGCCGCCAGCTCGGCCGGCCCGAATAGCGCCTGCTTGCCGGCGTCCCAGTGCGGTGAGTTCTCCTTGGTCCAGGTCAGCGTCATGCCTTCTCCTCGGTGAGCGAACCGGTACTTAGGGGCAGGTCGGCCGGCTAGCGGGAAACCTTGTCTCCCGGTGAGGCGGGCGCGGCGGCTCCCGGGGTGGGTCCGGCCAGGGCCTGCAGGGTCACCGCGGCCTGGACGCGGAGCTCGACGCGGCGGATCTTGCCGGTCGCGGTGGTCGGGTACTCGGTCACGAACACGATCCGGCGCGGCCGCTTGA
>PMOU01000397.1 GCA_003161205.1 Actinomycetota bacterium
CGGCCGACCTTGCCCATCAGGTCGGGGGTCGCGACCACCGCGTCGAAGTCGAGGAAACCGCCCTGGATGCGCTCGATCATGTCGTCGGAGCCGACGAAGTCAGCGCCCGCCGCGCGGGCCTCCTCGGCCCGGTCGCCGGTCGCGAAGACGAGGACACGCGCTGTCTTGCCGGTACCGTTCGGCAGGTTGACCGTGCCACGGACCATCTGGTCCTGCTTGCGCGGGTCGACCCCGAGGCGCAGGGCCACCTCGACGGTCGGGTCGAACTTCGTCACCTGGCCCGACTTGGCGATCGTAACTGCCTCGGCGGGGGTGTAGAGCCGCTCGTGGTCGATCTGCTCATCGACCTGGCGGTAGGACTTACTGCGCTTCATTGCTATCTCCTGGTGGTGTTTGGAGGTCGTGGTCAGCGGGCCGCGCGAGGCCCTGCCACTGTCGGGCTAACGGCAGGTGGAACGGTTAGCGGTCGACCTTGATTCCCATCGAGCGGGCGGTGCCGGCGATGATCTTCTCGGCCGCCTCGATCGTCGTCGCGTTCAGGTCGGGCATCTTGGTCTGCGCGATGTCGCGGACCTGAGCGGCGGAAATGCTGCCGACCTTGGTCTTGTGCGGCTCGGCGCTGCCCTTGTCCACGCTCGCGGCCTTCTTGATCAGCTCGGCAGCCGGCGGCGTCTTGGTGATGAAGGTGAAGGTCCGGTCCTCGTAAATCGAGATCTCGACCGGGATGATGTTGCCCCGCTGGCTTTCCGTGGCCGCGTTGTACTGCTTGACGAAGTCCATGATGTTCACGCCGTGCGGGCCCAGAGCGGTACCGACGGGGGGCGCCGGGGTGGCCTGGCCGGCCGGCAGCTGCACCTTGACGACGGCGGCGAGCTTCTTCCTTCTTGGCGGCATTGCAGTCTTTCCTTACCTCTACCTTGGGTTCTAGATCTTCGTGACCTGGTCGAACGAGAGCTCCACCGGCGTTTCGCGGCCGAAGATGGACACCAGCACCTTGAGCTTCTGGGTGTCCGGGTTGATCTCGTTCACGGTGGCCGGAAGCGTCGCGAACGGGCCGTCCATAACGGTAACCGACTCACCGACCTCGAATTCCACCGTGGACGTCCGCGCGGCTTCGGCCTGCTTGGTGCCCGGCTCGGGCTCAGGCGCGAGCAGGCTGACTACCTCGCCGAGCTGCAGCGGCGACGGCCGGCTGGACAAGCCGACGAAGCCAGTCACGCCCGGCGTGTTGCGCACGACCGCCCAGGACTCATCGGTCAGGTCCATGCGCACCAGGATGTAACCGGGCAGGACCTTCTCCGAGACCTGCTGCCGCTTGCCGCCCTTGATCTCGGTCACCATGTGGACGGGGACCTCGATCTGGTAGATGAAGTCCTCCATGTTGAGCGAGGAGATGCGGCTTTCCAGGTTGGTCTTCACCCGGTTTTCNNTAACCGGCGTAGGAGTGCACCACGTACCAGTCTCCGGGCAGCATGCGGAGCTCGCGGGCGAACTCTTCCCGCACCCCGTCAACCGATTCCTCCGGCGAGCCATCAGCGGACTCACCGTCGGGGGACGCGGCCTCGTCGGCAGCTTCGTCCGCCGGGGCGGCGACGTCTTCGTCCGCCTCGGCAGCAATGTCTCCGGCCGGGGACGCGACATCTCCAGCCTCGTCTACAGGGTCAGACCCGTTGGCTTCCTCGCTGTAGTCGCTCACCTCATCGGCCTCCCCGGTTTCCGCGTCGGGTTCGGTCGCGCCCGTCGCCGCGGACTCCAGTTGGGTCTCGGACACGATTACTCTCTCTTTCCTCAGGCCATGATCATTTACCGCGATCATGGCGCCGTGCGCAGCGTGCGCACGGCCTTGGGCGGCAGCCCCAGCTTGCTCTCCCCGGGGACGACCCCCAGACCCCGCAAACCGTCTAGCCAAACACCTCGAACACCAGCTTGGTGAACCCGTAGTCCAGGCTCGTCACGATGACCACCATGAAGAGCACGAAGGTCAGGCAGACCACTGTGTAGGTGACGAGCTCCTTACGGGTTGGCCAGATTACCTTGCGAAGCTCGCCGACCATCTGCCGGAAGAACAGGGCGGGGGTGGTCCGGTGCTCGCGTTTGGACGCGCGCCCGGCTCCGCTCCGTTTTTCCGGGGCCTCACCGCGTGTCTGAGTTGCCATATCCTCACCTATTGGTCCGCCGACTCTGGCGGGTTCGCCGGATCGCACTCGCAGGGCAGGAGGGACTCGAACCCCCAACCACCGGTTTTGGAGACCGGGACTCTGGCCAATTGAGCTACTGCCCTGTGCTGTAAAACACCACGTCAGCAAGCGCCCGCCGTGAGCACACGGGCATGCTTCCGCAACGACAGACCGCTGTCGGTCCCAGCAGTGTACGTCCGAACCGCTCCCCCGTCGAACCGCCTGGCCAAGTCGGCGCCGGGGGCGGGGGCGGGGCCTGAGGGGAAGGTCCCCCCGCTTGCGGGGGGCCGGGGGGCAGAGCCCCCGGGGCAACACAGAAACCCGTTCCCGGCACCGGCCGCGGGTGGGACAATGGAGATCATGTCAACCAGAGTCTCCGCGCGCATCTCCGCAATCTCCGAATCCGCCACGCTGGCNNGAGCCGGACTTCCCGACCCCCGGCTACATCGTCGAGGCCGCGCAGCGCGCCTGCGCGGAGCCGCGGTTCCACAAGTACACCCCGGCGGCCGGGCTGCCCGAGCTCAGGCAGGCGATCGCGGCCAAGACGGCCAGGGACTCCGGCTACCAGGTCGAGCCCAGCCAGGTCCTGGTCACCAACGGCGGCAAGCAGGCGGTATACGAGGCGTTCGCCACCCTGCTCGACCCGGGCGACGAGGTCATCGTGCCCGCGCCCTACTGGACCACCTACCCCGAGTCCATCGCGCTGGCGGGCGGCGTGCTGCGGCCGGTGTCCACCGACGAGGAATCCGGCTACCTGGCCTCCGTCGAGGACCTGGAAGCGGCCCGCACACCTGCGACCAAGGCGGTGCTGTTCGTCTCGCCGTCCAACCCGACCGGGGCGGTGTACCCGCCCGAGGCGGTCAAGGCCATCGGCCAGTGGGCCGCGGCGAACGACCTGTGGGTGATCACCGACGAGATCTACGAGCACCTGGTGTACGGCGACGCGGTCTTCTCCTCGATCCCGGTGCAGACCCCGGAGCTCGCGCAGACGTGCGTGGTGCTCAACGGCGTGGCCAAGACCTACGCGATGACCGGCTGGCGGGTGGGCTGGATGATCGGCCCGCGCGACGTGATCAGCGCGGCGGCGAACCTGCAGAGCCACGCGACCTCCAACGTCAGCAACGTGGCCCAGGCGGCCGCGCTCGCCGCCGTCTCGGGGGACCTGTCCGCCGTCGCCGCCATGCGCACGGCGTTCGACCGGCGCAGGCTCACCATGACCCGGATGCTGAACGAAATCGACGGCGTCCTCTGCCCTGAGCCGCAGGGTGCGTTCTACTGCTACCCGAGCGTCAAGGGACTGCTCGGCCGGGAGATCGCCGGGCGGACGCCGCAGACCTCGGCGGAGCTGGCCGGCCTCATCCTGGACGAGGCGGAGGTCGCCGTGGTGCCCGGTGAGGCATTCGGTACGCCCGGATATTTCCGGCTTTCCTACGCGCTGGGCGACGCTGACCTCGAAGAAGGCATCACGCGGATGGCCAAGCTGCTCGCAGAAGCCCGGTAGGCACGGCACACTGGGCGGATGCCGAGGCCGCTCGCCACCCTGCCCAAGGCGCACCTGCACCTGCACTTCACCGCGGCGATGCGGCACAGGACCCTGGTCGAGCTGGCGGTCAACCGCGGCATCCGGCTGCCGCCCGCGCTCACCCAGGACTGGCCGCCGCGGCTGAGCGGCACCGACGAGCGCGGCTGGTTCCGGTTCCAGCGGCTGTACGACACCGCGCGTTCGGTGCTGCGCTCGCCGGATGACGTGCGGCGGCTGCTGACCGAGACCGCGCAGGACGAACGGGCCGAAGGCTCGCGCTGGCTCGAGATCCAGGTCGACCCGTCTGGCTTCGCCGGCCGGTTCGGCGGGATCACGGCCATGATCGAGCTGGTGCTCGACGCGGCCGCCGCGGCGGCGCGGGCCACCGGGGTCGGGATCGGGGTCATCGTCGCGGCCAACCGGACCAAGCATCCCCTGGAGGCCAGGACCCTGGCCCGGCTGGCCGCCCAGTACGCGGGGCGCGGCGTGACCGGGTTCGGGCTGTCCGACGACGAGCGGCGCGGGCCCGCGCACGACTTCGCGGCCGCGTTCCGGATCGCCGAGCGCGCCGGGCTGCTGCTGGTGCCGCACGGCGGCGAGCTGGCCGGCCCGGCCAGCGTGGCCGCCTGCCTGGACGACCTGCACGCCGACCGCATCGGCCACGGCATCCGGGCCGCGGAGGACCCCACCCTGGTCAAGCGGCTGGCCGCCGAGGGCATCACCTGCGAGGTATGCCCGTCTTCCAACGTCGCCCTCGGCATCGCGCCAACCCCGTCCCAGGTGCCGCTCCGCACGCTGTTCGAGGCCGGGGTGCCGATCGCGCTGGGGGCCGATGACCCGCTGCTGTTCGGCCCGCGGCTGGCCGCGCAGTACGAGATCGCCCGGCACGCGCACGGGTTCACCGACGCCGAGCTCGCCGACCTGGCCCGCTCGTCGGTCCTCAGCTCGGTCGCCCCGGCACCGCTGCGGTACGAGCTGCTGACCGGGATCGACGGGTGGCTGGCGACCCCGCCGGAGGAGGAACGCTCGGGCGGGGGGTGACAGCACGGCTTGTTTCGGACCCCGGGACGCGGAAGGTGTGGCGGGGGGTGACAGCAGGGCCGTTCGGCCACAAGGTCTTTAACTGCCTGCTGGGGCCTGCTGGGTCGCTACGGCGGGATCCAGCGCCGGGCCGGCCGGGACCAGGTCGAGGACCGACGCCGGCAGCACCGTCGACTGGGCCGCGAGCTGGTAGCCGAGCACGGACGCCACCTCCGGCGCGGACAGCGCGTACCTCCGCGCGCCGGTCAGCAGGAAGTAGCTGACCCCGCCCGGCGACGCCGCGACCAGCGCGCCGTGACCGGGCGGCAGCCACACCTGATCTACCTGCGCCGTGCTGCCCGACCCGGTGCTGATCGCGCCGGGCGGCACGCGGCCGCCGCTGCTGACCTGCAGGCCGCCGGAACCGTAGCGCAGGCACAGCGGCGAGGTCGTGCCCGCCAGCGCGGGCACCTGCGCGGGCAGCCCGTGATCCGGTATCGAGGTACCGGACAGGCGCGCGGTCAGCTGGGACGGGGAAATGGCCTGCGGCGCGGGCTCACCGGGCTCGCGCTCGAGCAGCTGGGCCTGCGTCGGGGAGATCGGGGCCAGCTGCCCGCTGGCGAGCACGACGAAATCCTGCTGAGCCGAGCCGCTGCCGGCGATGAAGAACACCTCGCCCACCGGCACCAGGCCGCCCGCGGGTCCGGCCACCAGGGTGCCCGCGCCGCTGATGGCCGGCGCGGCGAAATCGGGTCCCCGCGGCACCGCGTCCAGCCACGCCACCGGCACCTGCTGCGGCGCTGCGTCGCCGAACAGCGACAGCATGACCGGCCCGGCAACGGACAGCCGCTGCCCGTCCCACAGCACCCAGTCATCCCCCTGGCCGGTGGTGACCAGCAGCGCGCTCCCGGCCCCGAGCGGCGTCCCGCCGACCGCCTCGCCGCCGACCAGGGTGGACCGCGGCGAGCCACCCGGGACCGGCTGCTCGCACACCGACCAGGGGCCCTGGACCAGGTCCGCGGCGGTCGGCAGGTCCTGCGGCAGGCCCTCGATGCCGATGACCGGCCCGATCGGGTAACGCGACAGGGCCGCCTGGGTCACCGTCACCTGGTTCACGTTCGCGGTATCGAGCACGAGCCGCGCCGACGCGTAGTTGACCGCGGGGCACAGCTCCCCGTCCTGGCAGGGCACGTACGCCGTCGCGGTGTCCTGGTCCACCGCCAGGGTGCCCGGCTCGGTCAGGCCGGTGACAGCGCCCGGCGCCAGCAGGCCGAGCACGACGAAGATCCCCGCCAGGATGACCCCCGCGAGCACGCCGCCGACAGTGGCGACGTTCAGCCGACGCAGCGGCTGGTCGGGCGCGTCCGGGTCGCCGCACAGCAGGGCCAGCGCCGCCCGCCGGGTCATCAGCCGGTGCGCCTGCAGCAGGTCCTTGCGATTCTGCACCTCAGCCGCCCAGACCGCGCAGGTACCCGAGCACTCCGGCCACGGCCAGCGCCAGCGGGATCATGGCGATGATCGCGGCGGTCTCGGCCACGTCTGCCGCCCGGCCCCAGAACGGCGACGGCCGGTGCGCCGGCAGCCAGCCACCCGCCCCGATCACGATCGCGGCGCCCGCCGCGAGCAGCCCGAGCAGCGCCTCGGAGAGCCCCAGGCGCGCGCCAACCCGCTCCAGTGAGACCACCAGCCGCCAGCTCGCACCGAGGCTGATGGCTGCGGCGAATACGAAGGCGAGAAGCTGTGTGGTCAGGAGATCTCCCTCCTCGAGGGCACGCCGACCAGGCTTCCCGGCTCGCCGCCCGCCAGTCTAGCCTGTAGCGTCCGACGCGGTCTGAGATGCCCGACGAACGAGGACACCTGAAGGTCTTCATCGGCATGGCCCCGGGCGTGGGCAAGACCTACCGCATGCTCCAGGAGGGGATGGCCGAGGCCGACAGCGGGCGCGACGTGGTCGTCGGCTACCTGGAGTCGCACGGGCGTGCGGAGACCGTCGCGCAGGCCGAGGGCCTGGAGATCCTGCCGCGCCGTCACATCGCCTACCGCGGCACGCCGCTGGAGGAGATGGACCTGCCGGCGGTGCTCGCGCGCGCGCCGGAGCTGTGTCTGATCGACGAGCTCGCCCACACCAACGCGCCCGGCGCGGAGCACGAGAAGCGCTACGAAGACGTGCGCGCGGTGATCGACGCCGGCATCGATGTGTTCTCGACTGTCAACGTCCAGCACCTGGAGAGCCTGGGCGACCAGGTGACCCAACTGACCGGCTCGCGCACGCGCGAGACGATCCCCGACGAGGTGCTCTCGGCCGCCGATCAGGTGGTGCTGATCGACGTCACCCCCGAGACGCTGATCGCGCGCCTGCGCGCCGGCAAGGTGTATCGCCCCGAGCGCGTGCCGGCTGCGCTGAACAACTTCTTCAAGATCGAGAACCTGGCGGCGCTGCGCGAGACCGCGCTGCGCCTCCTCGCCGAGGACGTCGAGATCAAGCGCCTGGTGCGCGAGCCTGCGCCGGTGCTGCGCCGCGACGAGGAGGGGCTGCCGGCCGCCGCGCTGGACAGTCCCCAGGCGATCGCCGAGCACCTACTCGCGCTCGCGACGCTGGCGCCGCACTCCGAGCGGATCGTGCGCCGCGCGTGGCGCTCGGCCCAACGCCTGGACGCGCAGCTCGACGTGCTGGTCGTGCGCCCGCCCGGGCGTCCGCCCAGCACCGATGACCGCAGGCGCCTGGAGGAGCTCAGGCGCCTGACGGCGATGCTCGGAGCGCGCCTGCGGGTCGAGGAGGGCGAGGACGTGGCGTCGGCGGCGATCAAAGTCGCCCGTGAGCTGGGCGCGACCTACGTGCTGATGGGCACGCCCTCCGAGCGCCGCGGTCTGGCGCGCCTGGGCGCGAGCCCCGAGCGCTCCCTGCTGATGCGCCTGTTGCGGGGGCTGCCGGGCGTGGATGTGCGGATCGTCGCCGATCCGACGCTGCGGGCGCACGGCAGCGAGGCGATGCTCTTCACCGACTCTGCCGTCGACTAAGGGACATCTAAAAATGGGCCGGCGGGGAAGGTCGTGGGATAAGCGCCTCGTAAGACTGATGAGGCCCCACGCAACCTCGCACGTCCTACCCTGTTGCACATCGGTATGAGAACACCTCCCCGCCTGCTCACGATCGCGATCGTGACGATCCTCGCCGCCGTGCTCGCGTCGGGGGCCATCGGCCAGGCAGGTGCGTCGGCCGGCCGCCCGGCGCGCGCGCACGCCGCCGGCTCCTACCAGGTCGGCCTCGGCGACGAGACCGCCAGCATGTTCGCCAACCCGCTGTACAAGCAGCTCCACACCAAGATCGTCCGCTACATCGCCCCCTACGACGCCGTCGTGCACCCCTACTCGCTGACCAGGGCAACCCAGTTCATCCACGACGCCGAAGCCCAGCACGAGCAGGTGCTGGTCGCCTTCTACCACTCCGAGTACACCCCCACGAAGCTGCCCAGCGTCAGCTCATATCAGCGCGACGTGCAGCGGTTCGTGAAGCTGTTCCCCAACGTCAGGCAGTACCAGTCCTGGGACGAGGCCAACCGCGGCAACGAACCGCACCAGTGGTCGAGCCCGTCGGCGGTCGAAGCGGCCAGGTACTACCAGGCCCTGATCCGCGTTTGCAAGGGCTGCACGGTCATCGGCCTGGACGTGCTCGACCAGGCCTACATACAGCCGACGCTGCAGTACATCTCCGAATTCAAGCGCGAGATCTACCGCCTGGAGACGGTCATGCCGAAGATATGGGGGCTGCACGACTACTCCGACGTCAACCGCCTGGAAAGCTGGCGTACCCGCGACATCGTGCGCGCGCTCGGCGGTCAGGTGTGGCTGACCGAGACCGGCGGGATCG
>PMOU01000452.1 GCA_003161205.1 Actinomycetota bacterium
TGAAGATCGAGCTCGAGCCGGTGAGCCGTCAGGAGCTGCTGAACGACCGGAACTTCGCCGAGCCGAGCCGGACCGTGGCGCTGCGGGTGCTCCAGGCCAGGGAACGCGCCGCTCACCGGCTGCGCGGTACGCCGTGGCGCCTCAACGCCGAGATCCCGGGCTCGCAGCTGCGCCGGACCTGGCCGCCCGCGCCCGGTGCGCTGCGTGTGGTGGAACGCTCCCTCGAGCGGGGCCAGATCAGCGCGCGCGGAGTCATCAAGGTCATCCGTGTCGCCTGGACCATCGCCGACCTAGCCGGGCGGCCGCGTCCGACCCGTGATGACTGCGATACCGCGCTGGGCCTGTGGCTCGGAGTGCGGCGATGAGTCCGTCCTCGCCCGCTCTCGAGCTCAGCGAGCGTGCGCTGGCCCGGGCCGCGCTCACCTACCTGGCTGAGCCTGCCGATCCCGCGCTCGGCGCCCTGCTCGGGATCTGCGCGCCGGAGGAGGTGCTAGCCGCGATTAAGGCGGACATGCTGCCCGGCACCGGACCCGGCTGCGGCGACAGCCCGGCGAGCCGGGCGGCGCTGGGCCGTGCGCTCGGCCGCTGGCGGATCCGCCTGCCTGCACTCCCCGGCGCCGCGGATATCGCCGGCGCCTGCCGCGACGGCATCAGGCTGGTGGGCCCGGAGGATCCGGAATGGCCCGCCGGCCTTGATCAGCTGGGCCAGGGCCGCCCGTACGCGCTGTGGCTGCGGGGGAACGCGAACCTGCGCAGCGGTTCGGAGCATTCGGTGTCGGTGGTGGGATCGCGGGCCGCGACCGGGTACGGCGCGCACGTGGCCGGCGAGATCGCCGCCGATCTCGGTGAGCAAGGCTGGACGGTCGTCTCGGGCGGGGCATACGGCATCGACGCCGCCGCGCACCGCGGCGCCCTGGCGACGCAGGCCGTCACGATCGCGGTGCTGGCCTGCGGGGTCAACTTCCCCTATCCCGCAGGCCACGCCGACCTGTTCGCGGATATCGCGGCTCACGGCCTGGTGGTCAGCGAGTGGCCGCCGGGCCGCCATCCAGCCCGGATGCGATTCCTGATCCGCAACCGGGTCATCGCCGCGCTGAGCTGCGGCACCGTGATCGTCGAGGCGGGTGAGCGCAGCGGTGCGCTGAACACTGCGCGCCACGCCGCCGATCTGGGCAAGCCGCTGATGGCCGTGCCCGGCCCGGTGACCTCCGCCCAGTCAGCCGGATGCCACCGGATCATCAGGGAATGGGGCGCCAGCTGTGTCACCCGCGCCGCCGACATCATCGAGCTGCTGTCCCCGATGAGCGCGGCTGACGCACCAGCCCCCGCGGGCGCCCCAGTCCGGGCCCCGGGCCCGGCCCCAGTCCCGCTCCCGGCCCCAGCCCGGGCCCCGGCCCCAGTCCTAGCCCCGGCCCTAGTCCCGGCGCCGGGCCCTGGGCGCCCCGCCTGGGACCCCGGGCTCCCGTATGACGACCTGGATGCCGACAGCACGAGGGTCCTGGACGCCCTTCCTGCCCGCGGCAGCGCCGGGACCTCGACGATCGCGGTCAACGCCGGGGTAGATGTCGATACGGTGCTGCGATGCCTCGGCGTGCTGGCCGGGCTCGGCTTCATCGAGCGCGGCGACGGCGGCTGGCGCCTGCGCAGGCCGGGCCGGTAGCGTTCGCGGCACGTGACCGCCGCCCGTTCACATGTCGAAATGCACCCGGTTTGGGTAATTCTGGCTAAGAAGGCAGCTTCCTGCATTCATTGCGGTTCGGATGAGTATCGGCTTATCTGGCATGTACGAAAGGTTCTAATTCCCACGAACCTGCCAGCTCGCAACCTGCAGTTCCACCGCGGCTAGAGTAACCTGATGGTCGCGGTGAGCGTCGTCTGACAAATACGAATACGGCGAGATCTGACATCGGCGGCCCGTGTCAGCCGGGAGTGCATAGTTTCTTCCAAGAAAGAGGCACGCGATGCGTATTCTCGTGGATCAAAGCGGACGTCACCTCAAGAATATGGGTGATCTTGCCATGCTGCGGTCATCCGTGATGCGGCTGTCCTGGCAATGGCCGGAAGCGGAAATTATGGTAATTACTGAGCCAACTGCAGATCTAGCGGCCCATGTGCCAGACGCGATTTCTGTCCGGCCGACGTCTGACTACCAGTTGATTCGCCATCTCCCGCGAAGATATAGGTCACGATGGCAGGCACTGCCTTATCTCTCGGGCCGCGTCAGCCTGGGCCGAATGCCACCGTCGCGGCCGTGCACATCGTTGCAGGCCGTGCGCGCGGCCGATGTCGTCGTGGCTGCGGGCGGTGGCTATCTCACCGACGTATTTCGGTGGCATGCGGCAGGTGTACTAGGTCTTCTCTCGCTGGCTCAGCGCCTGGGCAAGCCGACCGCAATGTTCGGACAAGGCATAGGACCGATCAGCGAGCGCACGCTTCGTGCGCAGGCCCGCGCGGTCCTGCCCAAGCTGGCCGTCCTGAGCCTGCGGGAAGGCGGTATGAGCCGTGACTTGGCGCTGTCGCTTGGCGCCCGGCCGGATGCCGTGACGGTCACCGGAGATGATGCTCTGGAACTGGTAGGAAGCGATGGAATACCTGACGGCGATGCGCTCGGCATCAATGTGAGGCTTGCTCGTTACGCGGGCGTTGACCTCGCCGCGGCGGCCGTCGTCGGCGATGTGGTCGTCCGGGAGGCAGTCGCCCGCCGCGCTCCGATCGTCGCCTTGCCCGTGGCCAGTGGCGAATTCGAGGATGATCTCCGGGCTATTCGCAGCGTGCTTCCGGCCGGGGCGCCCGACGTGAAGGTGGACATTCGAGACCTGAACACACCGCGGGCGCTAGCCGATAGCGCCGCTAGCTGCCGTGTGATTGTGACCGGCAGCTATCACGCGGCGGTGTTCGGACTGGCCCAAGGCGTACCAGCGGTATGCATAACCAGATCCGCCTACTACGACAACAAGTTCGCCGGCTTGCAGAGTTTTTTCCCCGGCGCCTGTAGCGTAATTTCGCTTGACTCTATCAACTTTTCCGATCGCCTTCGTACTGCCATTGATCAGGCTTGGCGCCTGCCCGCTCCATTGCGGGTGGCCGCCCGGGACGCGGCCATCCGCCAGCGCGACGCAGGACGTGAAGCATACGCAACGTTCCGGAGCGCTGCCGAGAAAATGTTGCAACCTTCATTGCCAATAGCAATGCCTGAGTAGCGCGGCGATGGCGGCTGGCGCCTGCGCAGGCCCGGGCGGTAGCGTTTCGGGGCCAGCTGCCAACGAAAGTGCCGGTGATGCGAGGTTATAACCCGGCTGACTGGGTGCCGTTCTTCACCGCGGTCATCGCCGCCGCCGCGAGCCTGACCGGCCTGCTTTTCGTCGCTGTCTCCATCAACCTTGACAAGATCATCAAAGGCGGAAAGTCCCTCCCGGCCCGCGCCGCGGAGACCCTGGCCACGCTGGTACTCGTCGTGATCAGCTCCGCGCTCACGCTCATCCCGCAGGACACCAGGCTGCTCGGCCTGGAGATCGTGGTCGTAGTCGTGCCGATGCTCGTCATCACGGTCTGGATCCAGCTCCGCCACCGGCGGGAGAGACGCGACGATCCGCTGATGTGGACCGTCTCCCGGATGACGGGCACCGCGATCGGGATGGTCCCCGGCACCGTGGCCGGGCTTTCGCTGGCTGGCCACTGGGGCGGCGGGTTCTACTGGCTGGCGCCGGGCGCGCTGCTGGGCATCGTGGGCGCCGTTTACGGCGCCTGGGTCCTGCTGGTCGAGATCGTGCGCTGAGCCCTACCCGACCGCGACCTCAGCCTCAGCCTCGTCATCGAGCCCGAACTCGAGCTCTATGCTGCGCTCCCTGGCGAGCTGATCCAGGGCGTAACGCTCGACGTGCTCCGGATCGGTGAGGCTGATCGTCCGGAACCCCTGCCGGGCCAGTCGTTCGTTGATCTCGGGGAGGTGCTCGCGGACAAGCTGCTTCTCGGCGTCGGTGGTCTTGCCCTTGTGCGGCTGGCCGGCATGCTCCAGCGTTGCGTAGTCGATGCGGTCGCCGCGCGAGGAGCCGCTGGCGGGGGCCTTGCGCCGGGCCGGCCGGGCGGCGATAAGGAGCTCGCTCATCGGCCTTTCTGTGGCCACCTTGTCGAAGACGTCAGCCTCCATGACGATACGGCGCGGCTCGATGTCGTCGCGGAGATACAGGTCCACCACCGCTACCCGCAGGGCGGTCTGTTCCAGGGCCTCGGCTTCCTCGGTGAGTGCCTCGATCTCTACTGGGCCGTCGCCGAGTTCCGGGTGCTCGTGCACCACGATGCGTGCCAGTGCGTCGTCGTTCATGATGAGCTGGCCGCTCAGGTCGCTGAACCGGACAGTCTTCTGACCCATTGCTCGATCCCTTTCTAGGAGCTGGTGTGACCGCGTTCGGCGGGCCCGGCGCGAGGCCGGTGAACGCATGATCACCCTGCCGCATCGATTCGGTCATGTCAAACTTCAGTTCGATCGGCGTGTCGGGATGCGAAATTAATCGCGATTGCCTGACCCTACGGCCCGGCGGGCGCTCATCCGCAGGTCCGCGGTGCACACTGGGCACATGAAGGATGCGCAGGACACGCTACCGCCTGCGATGGCGACGGCGCTGGCCGGCTTCGAGCGCTATCTCCGGGCCGAGCGCTCGCTGTCGCCGCACACGATCCGCGCCTACGCCGGGGACGTCAGGTCGCTGCTCGAGCACGCCTGCCGCGCTGGCGTGCAGACCCCTGACGGCCTGGACCTGGCGCAGTTGCGCAGCTGGCTGGCGGTGCAGTACGAGACAGGCGCGGCGCGCGCCACGCTGGCCAGGCGCGGAGCGGCCGCCCGGACGTTCACCGCCTTCGCGCACCGNNCGCGGCTGGCTGGCGGCCGATCCCGGTCCGCGGCTGGGAACCCTGAAGACCCGCCGCACCCTTCCGCACGTCCTGCGCAAGGACGAGATGGAGGCCGTCCTGGATGCCGCCGGCCACCGCGCCGAGACGGTCACCGGTTCCGCCCGCACAGAGGCCGAGCAGCGCGTCGAGGCCGCCGCGGCCCTGCGCGACGCCGCGGTCCTGGAGCTCTTCTACGCCACCGGCATCAGGGTCAGCGAGCTGTGCGGNNGACGGCCGCCGTACCGTCCGGGTCAGGGGCAAGGGCGACAAGGAACGCACCGTCCCGGTCGGCGTCCCGGCGCTGCGCGCGGTCGCCCGCTGGCTGACCGCCGGCCGTCCCGTCCTGGCTACCCAGGCCAGCGGCCCGGCCCTGTTTCTCGGTGTCCGCGGCGGCCGCCTGGACCCGCGCACGGCCCGCCGGCTCGTGCACGAGC
>PMOU01000098.1 GCA_003161205.1 Actinomycetota bacterium
GACGCCGACCATCTCGCAGAGGTACATCGCGGCCGGGTCCGAACCCTTCGACCCTTCGGCCTTCTGCCCGAACTGCGGTGCCGCGGTCTCCGACGCCGCGGACGTGGTCTGCCCGACCTGCGGAGACGCGCTGCCGACCGGCCGGCGCCGGCGCATCTCGCCGGTCGTGATGCGGATCACCTTCCCCACCGGCAACGTGGACATCCCGGCGGGGACCTCGGTCCTGCTCGGCCGGGACCCGGCCGAGTCCCTGGTGGCGGCGGCCTTCGCCCGCTTCGACAACGTCTCGCGTCGGCATGCCACCGTCCTGGTGGACGACTTCGGGCACGCCTCGATCAAGGACGAGAACTCGACCAACGGGACCTTCGTCAACGAGGACCGCGTACTGCCCGGCAACGAGGTCCGGCTGGTCGACGGGGACCGGGTGCGGCTGGCCGCGGACGTGACCGGCGATGTGTCCCTGCCGCAGGGCGAGCCCGACCCTTCCGGGCTCAGCCGTAACGGCGTGGGCTGAGCCTGAGCGGTCCGGCCCGTGCCGCATTTCATGCTCTCCTGGCAGGACGCGCTGGCCATCTCCGCCTGCCTGGCGGTCGCGGCCGCGGTGATCAGGGTCTGGCGGGGCCGCCGGATCGGCGTGGCCGCCGAAGCCGCGCTGCTGTTCGGGTTGTACGGCCTGTGGCAGTTCGCCGGGTCCTTCACGGTGATGAGCCAGGCCGGGGCGGTGTCGCGGGGCCGCTGGCTGTGGCACCTCGAGCGCCTCGGCCACCTGCCCAGCGAGACGAGCGTGCAGCGGCTCTTCCTGCCCCATCCGGTGCTGGTGCAGGCCTTCAACCTGTACTACGACATCCTGCACTTCCCGGTCCTCGGCGCCTGCCTCATCTGGCTTTACCTGCGGCACCGGGAGGCCTACCCGGCCATCAGGAACACCGTGGCCCTGTTCACCGGGGCCAGCCTGCTCATCCAGCTGATCCCGGTGGCACCGCCCCGGTTGCTGCCGGGTACCGGGCTGGTCGACACCGCCGCCCGCTACGGCCAGTCCGTGTACTCCTGGCACGGCGGCTTCAACGCGGACGAGTTCTCCGCCATGCCGTCGGTCCACGTCGGGTGGGCGCTGATCGTCGCCGTCGCGGTCATCACGGCATCGCGCCGCCGGTGGCGCTGGCTGGCCGCGGGCTACCCGGTGCTCACCCTGCTCGTCGTGGTGGTGACAGCTAATCACTACTGGCTCGACGGAATTGTCGCGGGGCTGCTGGTGGTGCTGGTACTGGCGGTGCAGCGCCTGGGCCGGGAGCTCTGGCGCCGGAAGCTCTGGCGCCGCCGCCGGAACCGGCCTCGCGACCCGGAGCCGGCTGACCCGGGTGCCGGGGAAAGTGCCGACGCCGTCATGACGCCAGGGCGGTCCTAGCGCTCGCTGTCGAGCGCGGCCACCTGCGCGGCCTCGTACCGGTCCCCCGCGACCGCCTCGGCGGGCACGGCGGCCTCGACCGCGGCCAGGTCGTCCGCGCTCAGCGTCAGGTCCAGGGCCTTGAGCGCCTCGGCCAGCCGGTCGCGGCGCTTGGTGCCGATCAGCGGGACGATGTCGGCACCGCGCGACGCGACCCAGGCGATGGCCAGCTGCGCCGTGCTGACGTCACGGTCGCGCGCGACTTTCTCCAGCGCGGCCAGCAGGCCGAGGTTCCGCTGCAGGTTCTCGCCCTGGAACCGGGAGAACCGGGAGCGCGGGTCGCCGGGGCCGATCTCGCGGGCACTGGACGTCGACAGCAGGCCGCGGGAGAGAATCCCGTAGGCGGTCACGCTGATGCCGAGCTCCCGCACGGTGGGCAGGATGCGGGCCTCGATACCCCGGCTCATCAGCGAGTACTCGATCTGCAGCGCGGCCACGGGGTGTACCGCGTGCGCCCGGCGGATGGTGTCCGCGCCCATCTCGGACAGGCCGAGGTAGCGGACGTATCCCGCCTTGATCATCTCCGCGACGGCCCCGGCCGTGTCCTCGATCGGCACCCGCGGGTCGAGCCGGGCGGGCTGGTACAGGTCGACGTAGTCGGTGCCGAGCCGGGTCAGCGTGTATGCGAGGGAGTTCTTCACCGCGTTCGGGCTGGCGTCGTGCCCGACGAACGCACCGGACGGGTCCCGCTGGCCGCCGAACTTGACCTGGATGAACACGGCATCCCGCGGGATCTCCCGCAGCGCGTCGCGGAGCAGCAGCTCGTTGTGCCCCATGCCGTAGAAGTCGCCGGTGTCCAGCAGCGTGATCCCGGCGTCGACCGCGGCGTGGATGGTGGCGAGGCTCTCCTGGTCATCGGCCTGGCCGTAGATGCCGGACATGCCCATCAGGCCGAGCCCGACCCGGGACACGACCGGGCCGCCCCGGCCCAGCGTGGTCGTCTCGATCATGCCTGCACCTTACCCACGGGTCAGCGGCCGGTAGGGTCGGGTGCCGTGACGTCGATCATTCTCGCGTCGGCCTCGCCGGCCAGGCTCGCGGTGCTGCGCGCGGCCGGGCTCGATCCGCAGGTCCGGGTCAGCGGCGTCGACGAGAGCGCGTTGTCGGCCGCCAGCCCGGCCGCCACCCCGGCCGAGCTGGCGGGCCTGCTCGCCCAGGCCAAGGCCACCGCGGTGGCGGCCGGACTGGCCAGCGGACTGGTGATCGGCTGTGATTCCCTGCTCGACCTGGACGGGCGCGCCCTGGGCAAGCCGGCCACGGCCGAGCAGGCCGCCGGCCGCTGGCGCGAGATGTCCGGCCGGACCGGCACCCTGGTCACCGGGCACTGCGTGATCAACGCCGCCACCGGCCAGCAAGCCGCCGCGGTCGCCGCGACCCAGGTCAGGTTCGGCACTCCGTCGGAGCAGGAGATCGCCGCCTACGTCGCCTCCGGGGAGCCGCTCGCCGTGGCCGGGGCGTTCACGCTGGACGGGCGCGGCGGCTGGTTCGTCGACGGGATCGACGGCGATCACGGCACCGTGCTCGGCATTTCCCTGCCGCTCCTGCGCCGCCTGCTGGCCGACCTCGGCGTCGCCGTGACCGACCTGTGGACCTGAGCCGCCGAGCGGGAGGTGGCGGGGGCTGCGGCGCACTACCCTGTAACTGGTAGCAAGCGAACAGCCGAACCTACACGGACGGATGCATGGAACCCGAACCCACCGTGCTGGACAGCCTCCGCAAGGCGATCGACGCTATGCCCGACGACGTGCCGCTTCGCCTGCACCTGGCGACGCTGCTGCTGGGCGCCGGCCAGCGCGATGAGGCGGTCAGGCACCTGGGGGCCGTCTTGCAGCGCGACCCGGGCAACGCCCGCGCCATGAGCTTGCTGACGGAGCCGGGCCAGCCGTCGGCGCCGGCTGAGGTCGTGCCGCCGCCGGCGCCCGATCCGGC
>PMOU01000460.1:0-2963 GCA_003161205.1 Actinomycetota bacterium
CTGCGATGTCGTCGGGCCGCGCGCCATAATGTTGTTTAGATACTAAACAACTAAAATGGTTAGTCGCTAAACTATACTGATGACAGCCAGGGAGGTCATGAGGCTCAACGAGCGCAACGGAGGGCGATGAAGTATCACATCGTGGTGACTCGTGACGGCGACGGATGGATGGCCGACGTGCCCGCGCTGCCTGGCACGCATACGTGGTCGAAGACCCTGCGGGCCCTCGACCGCAACGTCCGCGAGGTCATCGGCATGGTCGAGGATCTTCCGCGCAGCGCTGAGGCGGCCCTGGACTTGGAGATGGACTACCGCACCGGCGACCCGGTGCTTGACGAGCGGGCCGGCCGGCTGCGCGCGCTACGCCGCGAGCAGGAGCGCGCGGCCGCTGAGATCGCCAGCGATACCTCCGAGCTCCTGCGGCGCTTTGCCGAGCAGCTTTCGGTCGGCGACGTCGCCGTGCTGCTGGGCGTCTCGAAGGGAAGGATCAGCCAACTGCGAGGCGGGTCGGCAGGCCAGTCCAACTCTGTCGGCCCCCGAACCGGCACGGACGGATAACCAAGCGGCGGCGTTCCGACAGCAGGGACACCGGGTCCCGAGACGTTGGCCTGCTGGAGCAGCAGGGTCTGGGCGCCGCTCTGCACGGCGCGGTGAAGGACCTGCGGCTCGGCACCCTGGTCGGCACCAGGACCGGCGGCATCCTGTCCGGCCCCGCCGCGCCTTACCTGCTCGACGACGCCAGCCTGCTTATCCTGCCGACCAGGCACGCGTTCGGCGCCGATCACGAGATCCTCGACGGCATCGGCGTCGCGCCCGACTACTACATCCCGCTCACCGCCCAAGACCTCTCCACCGGGCACGACCCCGACATCGCCAAGGCCCTCACCCTGCTCGGCCGCTAGCCCGCGCCGAGTGCTCGACAAGGAGAGCCACGGCCCGTTCGGAGAAGTACAGGGTGGAGTCCCGCGACGGGCAGGTTTGCGATACTGACTTTATGATTGACGACACTGCACGGGACCGGGCTATCTACCATGCGCTGAAAGCGGCCGACGAAGTCGCCGCAGCCTTGCAGACCCACCTCATCGAAGAGCACGGTGCTGATCCTGAGCGTGCCGCTCCGCAAAGTCCCTCCACCAACTCTTTCAAGCTGCTGCGGCAGGCTCGCGAGCGCCTGGGTCTAGGACTGCGGGCCGTCCAGGCCGACCACATCGCGGAGTCTGACGAGGTTTCCCTGCGAAGCCGGTAACCCCGCGGTCGACCTCACCCGCGGACTGCGCCCCTGAGCCGGTCGAGCATGGCCGTCCATCCCTTGAGGTGGCTATCGAACTCCTCGGCCGGCAAATCGTGGTGGAACAGCTCGACGACCGTGTCGGACCCGTCCGCCGTCAGCACGATCTCCACGGTGGTCGAGCCGGGCGGAAACGTGTCGTTGCCCGCCACGCCCCAGGTGAAGACCACTCGCCGCGGTGGGTCGATCTCGACGTACTCGCCGCGCACCGGTGTCTTGCTGAAGTCGAGGGCGAATATCCCGCCCGGCTCGGGTCGCAGGTCGGCCCACTCGCCGATCCACTGGACCAGCAGAGCCGGATCGATGAAGTAGGGAAAGACATCGGCGGGCGGTGCAGCGATTCGCACCGTAGCGGTGAGCACCTCGGCAACTGTCACGGCTTGCGACCTGCGCTTCCCGGCTCGGCGGTCTTCTTCTTCTGATCCTGCTCGACGACGTACTTCAGCCGCTCCAGCGCCGAGGGCCACAGCTCGGACAGCATCTCGCGGACCGGGTCGAGACCCTGCGGGTCGAGAGCATACAGCCGGCGTACCCCGTCACGGCGCTCACTGAGCAGGCCGGCCTTGGCGAGCACCTGAAGATGATGGCTGACGGCCTGCTGCGTCGCGTCGAAGTGCGACGCGATCTCACCGGCGGCCAGCTCGCCGGCCCGCACCAGCCGGAGGATCTGACGGCGGTGCGGGTCGGCGAGCGCCCGAAGGACGACGTCCGCGGGGTCACCCTCATCGGGTGCACCGGCCGCCGCACCGCCCCGGGCTGCGCTCATGACGACAAGGATCTCATCCCGCGTTCGCCGACTCGCGGTGCTGCGCCCTTGCCTCGCGGCGGGTGAGGTCCGCCGCCGACTGGTTCGGGTTTCCGGTGCCGGTCTCGACGTAGGCACGGAGGCTCGGGATGAAGTGATCCCAGCCGCTCTGGCAGTCGCTGAAGCACTCGAGCTGTGGCGTGAGGCCGGCATGACGAAAACGTAGCTCGGTACCGCCCTCCGGCGTTGCCTCGATGTCGAAGTGCAGCGTCGTCCCGACCCAGTCCTCGACGTGGCACGCGATGTTGGTCCAGCGCACCCCGGCACCCCGCTCGGCCGCGTCGACCCGCATCACCGCCTGCGACGCCGGACCGAAGCTGAACGTCAGCTCGCCGCCCGCGAGCCCATCGCCCGTGACCGGCGTCCACCATCCGGCGAGGCCCTCGACCGTCGTCAGCGCGTCAAACACGGCATCGGCGGACGCAGCAATCGTCAGCTGCGATTGGTAGTCCTGGCCGAGATCTTCGAAGCTGTCGATCGCGGTGTGGTCGTTCATGTCAGCACCTTTTCTAGCGGGGCCCTTTTCGGGCGGACACTGCCAGTTGCACGCAGAGTCGTTTGTACAAGCAGATGTTTGTAGATTACACGGAGCCGACGATTCTGTCGATAGCCCGACCACATTTCTGGAAGGCGTCCGCAAGACGGGGAGATGTGCCGCGGCGCCCCCGTGGTTCAGGATCCCCCGGCCAGGTCGCGTAGCCTGGCCAGCTCGGCCTGCAGCTGNNCGGGTCTCTTCCTGCAGTTGCAGGACACGGCGGATGCCGGCCAGGTTCAGGCCGTCCGCGGTCAGCGCGCAGATCTGCTCGAGCCGGTCGATGTCCCGCCGGGAGTACCGGCGGGTGCCGCCCGCGCTGCGCGCCGGGTCCAGCA
>PMOU01000460.1:2991-4337 GCA_003161205.1 Actinomycetota bacterium
CGTCTGCGGGTGCAGCCCGGCCAGCTCGGCGGCCACCGAGATGGAGAAAAGCCCCCGGTCCAGATCCGCCCAGCCCGGGCTCACCATGGTCGTGCCCGCTGCCCGGCCAGGTACCACAGGACCAGCACGGCTAGCCTCGCCTCGTCCTCATCCCGTTCGTCCGCCGACGGTGTCCGCTGCGGGCCACTCACCCGGACCGGGCCCGCCCACAGCGGTGGCCCCGCCGGCCTGACCCCCGGCCCAGCTGGGCGCGGCGGCCTCACCCGGACCACGGGGACCAGCGCCCGGTCGTAGGCGGCCCGCCGGGCCGGGTCGCTCAGGACCTGGTAGGCCTCGGCCAGGATGCGGAACCGGCCTGGCGCGGCGGCGTCACGCGGCCGGGAATCGGGGTGCTCAGCCCGGGCCCGGCGCCGCCACGCCTGCGTGATCTCCTCCCGGGAGGCTTCCCGTGGCACCCCTAGCAGCTGGTACAGATCCGGGTCTGGCCCGCCGTAACCCGCCGCGGCCATGACCATCACCTTCTCTCGCCTGGATGGGCTTCGCGATCCTTCCCCAGTATGACGCATGACAAAATCTCAGTCGAGTCTTGTCAGATAACTAAACGCGTGATAGATAAATCCCGTGAGCGTGACATGACACGACGACACGGCAAGGAGGCACCATCATGCTCATGCGTACCGACCCGTTCCGCGAGCTGGACCGGCTCACCCAGCAGGTGCTCGGCACCGCCGCCCGCCCCGCCGCGATGCCGATGGACGCTTACCGCCAGGGCGACGAGTTCTACGTCTGCTTCGACCTGCCCGGTATCCAGGCCGAGTCCATCGACCTGACCGTCGAGCAGAACGTGCTCACCGTCCGCGCCGAGCGCACTCCCGCGCAGCCCGAGGATGCCGAGATGATCGTCTCCGAACGGCCCTACGGCACCTTCACCCGCCAGGTCTTCCTCGGTGAGACGCTGGACGCCGATAACGTCGGCGCGGACTACACCGCTGGCGTGCTGACGCTGACCATCCCGGTTCGCGAGGCCGCCAAGCCCCGCAGCATCCAGGTCACCAGCAACGACCACAAGCAGGCCGTCACCGCCTAGCCGGCTCCGCACATCACCGGCATGGGCCGCCCGGCAACTGGCGGCCCATGCCCAGCTCACCGGCCTCTAGCTGGGCTGCGCCGACTCCCGCCGGACGCCGTGATACAGGTCGACCAGCTCGGCGGTGTAGTTCGGGGACAGGGTGAGCTCGGCGGACAGGATCTCCAGCACCAGCCCGGGCTCGAACCAGACGTCGGGTTCCTGCCGGGCGTCGACCCGGGCCGGCCGGTGCGGGGCGGGTCGTAGGCGGCCAGCAGCA
>PMOU01000460.1:4353-4595 GCA_003161205.1 Actinomycetota bacterium
CGCGTCCGGGCCTGTCCCTTTGCCCACCAGCACAAGTAAGCACGTATCATAATTTCGTGCTGACGTGTGAGGTAACGTAATGGCAGCTCTAAGCGGACCAGCGGCCTGCGAGGCGTGCGGCCGCCCGCTGCCGCCCCAGCAAGGAAAAGGCAGGCCAAGGCGATATTGCAACGCTACTTGCCGGAGCGCGGCGCGGCGCCAGCGGAATGCCGCCGAAGAGCCTGGTGTGAAGGAAAGGTTGA
>PMOU01000530.1:0-1619 GCA_003161205.1 Actinomycetota bacterium
ATACGCCTCAGACGGCATACGCCAAGGTACGCCCCGGCCGCCTGCCAGCGGGATAGCCGCAAGAACGAAATCCGGGTATCACTGTCTCATCCTCAGGTCGGACGCCGGGCCGGTCTGACGGGTCCTAGCTGCGGCGATGCGATCGCGGGAGGCCATCGGGTGAAGAGGAGGCAGGTACGCTGCCGTTAACTCACCACGAAGGACGAAGATTGGGCACCTTGACCGAGCTTCCCCTCTGGCCGAAGCACGCCTGGGGGGCGGCCTCCCCGCCGGAGACGTCGCCGNNCGCGGCCAGATGAGATACCCGGCGGCCTGTTCGCCAGCGGCCGCCGCGTCGTGCGCACCCACCCGCTGGCGACCGACACGCTCGTGGCCGCGGTACTCCTGGTCTTGTCCACCGTGTGGCTGGCCGGGTCCGGTTTCGCCAGTCCGCGCGCCATCGTCATCCAGACGACGCTGATCGCCGTGATCGCTGTCCGCCGCCTCTGGCCCTCCGCGGTTTTCCTGCTGACCAGCGCCATCGCGCTCGCCCAGTGGCTGCTCGGCTTCCCGCTGATGGGCGACGCCGCGCTGCTGGTCGCGCTCTACACGGTGGCCGCCCACCAGTCACGGATCCGCGCCGTGGCCGCCGCCGGGCTGCTGGAGGCCGGCGCCGTCATGGCGGCGGTCAAGTGGGATCCGGCCGGGACCCCCGAACGCTCCCTGCTCTTCCTCACCGCCACCGTGATCGCCGCGCTGTTCAGCGGGCTGACCGCCGCCTCGGGGAGCAGGTACCTGGCCTGGATGGACGAGCGGGCCCGCAGGCTCGAGGTCGAGCGGGACCAGCAGGCCGAGATCGCCGCGGCGGCCGAGCGGACCCGGATCGCCCGGGAACTCCACGACATCGTGTCCCACAGCCTGTCGGTCGTGATCACCCTGGCCGACGCCGCGGCGATCGTGAGCCGGGCCGATCCCGGTCAAGGCGCCGAGGCGATGACCGAAGTCTCTGAGGCCGGCCGCCGCGCCCTGACGGACATGCGCGCCATGCTCGGCGTGCTGCGGACCGACTCCTCGCCGTCCGGACTGGCCCCCCAGCCCGGTATCGCCGAACTCAGTGCCCTGGTGGACCAGGTCCATGCCACCGGGCTGACGGCCGAGCTGGCCGTGGCAGGCGCGTTGTTCCCGCTCGGCAAGGCCGCCGAACTGACCGTGTACCGGATCGTCCAGGANNGGCCTCGACGGCATGCGCGAACGGCTGGCCTTGCACGGCGGGACGCTGTCCGCCGGCCCTGCCTCTGGCGGGGGCTGGCTGGTCGAGG
Source organism: Actinomycetota bacterium (assembly GCA_003161205.1). The sequence goes on from PMOU01000530.1 coordinate 1,299, forward strand.
CGGTCTTCGCGCCCGAGCAGGTGCACCAGTGAGCATCTCGGTGCTGCTGACGGACGACCAGCCGCTGCTGCGCCGCGGCTTCCGCATGATCCTCGAGGCCGAAGCGGATATCACCGTGGCCGCGGAAGCAGGCGACGGCGAGGAAGCGGTCGAGCTGGCCCGCCGCCATGCCCCGGACGTGGTGCTGATGGATATCCGGATGCCGGGCACCGACGGCATCGAGGCCACCCGGCGGATCACCGCCGCGGACGCCGGGGTCCGGGTGCTGGTCCTGACCACCTTTGATCTCGACGAGTACGCTTTCGGCGCGCTGCGGGCCGG
>PMOU01000530.1:1683-2280 GCA_003161205.1 Actinomycetota bacterium
CAGCAGGCGCAGCGCTACCCGCAGCTGTCCACGCTGACCGAACGCGAACGCGAGGTGCTCATCGCGGTGGCGAAGGGCTTGTCCAACGCCGAGATCGCCGCCGCCCTGTACGTCTCAGAGGCGACCGTGAAGTCCCACGTCGGNNTGCGCGACCGGGTCCAGGTCGTCGTGCTGGCCTACGAAGCCGGCCTCATCCAGCCCGGCGTGCACTGACCTTAGCTAGCACTGATTTCAGGGAGGCGGAGACGGGAATCGAACCCGTGTACAGGGCTTTGCAGGCCCTTGCCTAAGCCACTCGGCCACTCCGCCGCAAGGGCGTAGGGCCCTCGAGAGCGGACGACGGGATTCGAACCCGCGACCCTCACCTTGGCAAGGTGATGCTCTACCAACTGAGCCACGTCCGCACGCACCTGGGGTGCGAAGAGAACTGTAGCCGATCCTGCCGCTCCTGCAAACTCGGTGCCCCCGCCCGGTCCCCTCAGCCCCCGGCAAACGGTACGTAATACCCACTCCCAGAACAACATTTTTTTACCGAACGGTCGTGGTGCCCCAACCCGAACCCATGTCCACGTCACACCGGGGCCATCGCGATTACCG
>PMOU01000530.1:2314-2982 GCA_003161205.1 Actinomycetota bacterium
CCGGTGTACGGGGTGAACACCGGGTTCGGTGCGCTGGCCGACACGCCGGTCGGGGCGGCCGACCTGGCCACGCTGCAGGGCGCGATCGTGCGCTCGCACGCGGCCGGGGTCGGCGTGCCCCTGGCCGATGAGGCGGTGCGCGCGATCCTGCTGCTACGGGCCAGGACCCTCACCGCCGGATATTCGGGCGTGCGCGCGGAGCTGCCCGCCCGGCTGCTCGAACTGCTCTCCCTCGACCTGCTGCCGGTGGTCCCGAGTAAGGGCTCGGTGGGTGCTTCGGGCGACCTGGCCCAGCTCGCGCACCTGGCCGAGCCGCTGATCGGCGAGGGACGGCTGCGGTCGCCCGGTGACCCGCTGACCGGCCGGCCGGCCGCCGAGGTGCTGGCCGAGCATGGCCTCGAGCCGCTGACGCTGGCCCCGAAGGAGGGGCTGTCGCTGGTCAACGGCACCGAGCCGATGCAGGCGCTGCTGGCCTTCTCGGTGCACGACGCCGAGATGCTGGTGCAGGCGGCGGACGTGGCCTGCGCCCTGTCGGTCGAGGCGCTGCTCGGCACCGACCGCCCCTACGACGAGCGGGTCCAGGTGCTCAGGCCGCATCCGGGTCAGCTGGCCAGCGCGGCCAACCTGCGCGCGCTGCTGGCCGGGTCGCCGCTGCTGGCCAGCCACCG
>PMOU01000530.1:3086-3229 GCA_003161205.1 Actinomycetota bacterium
TCCCGCGGCCTGCCGCCGTTCCTGGCTCCCGCGGCCGGAACCAACTCCGGCTTCATGCTGGCGCAGTACACCGCGGCCTCGCTGGTCAGCGAGAACAAGGTGCTCGCCCACCCGGCCAGCGTGGACACCATCCCGACCTCGGG
>PMOU01000109.1 GCA_003161205.1 Actinomycetota bacterium
CACCAGCGCATCGTGACCAGGTCCCCGAACCACATGTGCGCCATTTCGTGCAATATGGTCTCGCCGCGCGCCTCGCGGGCGAAGTCGGTGACCCGGGACCGGAAAATATAAGCTTCCAGGAACGTCACGCAGCCGGCGTTTTCCATCGCGCCTTCTTTGAACTCCGGCACGAACAGCTGGTCGTATTTCCCGAACGGATATTTAATGCCGAACGAGCTGTGGTAAAAGTCGAACCCCTGGCGCGTCACTTCCAGGATTTCGTCCGCGTCGAGGTACTCGGCCAGCGACTGACGGCAGTACACCCCGAGGGGGATGCCGTCGTGCTCGTCCCTGACCACGTGCCAGGGGCCGGCCGCGACCGCCGTGATGTAGGTCGGCATGAGCGGCGTGGGCGGGAAGTGCCAGCGGAGTGCTTCCCCGACCCCGATGGTCGACTCGGGTGCCATGTTCGACACCACCAGCCAGTCCGCCGGGGCGGTCACGGTCAGCTCGTAGCTGGCCTTCATGTCCGGCTGGTCGAAGCAGGCGTAGACCCGGTGCGCGTCGAAGGTCTCCAGGTCCGAGTACAGGTACACGTGCCCGTCGGCCGGGTCGGCGAACCGGTGCAGTCCTTCCCCGCTACGGGAGTAGGCACAGTCGGCCACGACGCGCAGGATGTTCTCGGGCGCCAGGTCCGCCAGCGTGATCCGGTCGCCGTCGAACGCCTCCAGGCTGACCGGCTCGTCGTTCAGGGTGATCTGGCGGACCGTCGGCGCGGTCAGGTTGACGAAGGTCGCCGAGCCGGGCGCGCCGCAGCCGAACCGAATCACGCTGACCGAGCTGAACGTGGTGTCGCTGCTGAGCAGGTCGAGTTCCACCTCGTAAGAAGTGACCTGGATGAGCGCCGAGCGCGCCATCGCCTCGTCGCGGGTCAGGTTCGATGTCACCGGGTGGTCCCTTCTTTTTCATGGCGGGCCCATGGTAATGCGCGGGGACCGGCGGAATTCACGGTCCTGCCGTGGGGTTGTCGCTGACAAGACCGCGTTGCCGCGGGCAAAGACCAGATGTACTCGGTTAAGGAGCGCGCATGACCCAGCAGGAGCCTACGCAGCAGGAGGCGACGCGTGTCGACTTCTGGTTCGACCCTATCTGCCCGTGGGCGTGGATCGCTTCGCGCTGGATCCTCGAGGTCGAGAAGGTGCGCCCGGTCGAGGTGAGCTGGCACGTCATGAGCCTGTCGGTGCTGAACGAGGGCAAAGATGACCTGCCGGAGCAGTACGCCGAGCTGCTGCGGACCGGCTGGTGGCCGGTCCGGGTGCTGATCGCGGCCGAGCAGGCCTACGGCCCTGACGTGCTTCTGCCGCTGTACACCGCGCTCGGCAACCGCTTCCACCACGAGAAGGCGCCGAGGGACCGGGAGACGATCACGGCCGCCCTGGCCGAGGCGGGACTGCCCGCGGACCTGGCCGACGCGATGGACTCGACCGAGTACGACGACGCCGTGCGCGCCTCGCACGCCGAGGGCATCGACCGGGTCGGCTACGACGTCGGTACTCCGGTCATCTCGGTGAACGGCATGTCGGTCTTCGGCCCCGTCGTGTCGCCCATCCCGCGCGGAGAGGCCGCGGCCAGGCTGTGGGACGGCGTCCTGCTGCTCGCGGGCACCGACGGCTTCTTCGAGCTGAAGCGCTCCCGCACCCGCGACCCCATCTTCAACTAGTCTCCCGTCTCCCCCCAGGTGCCAGGTCCCGGGCCCCGCATATCACGCATATCACGCATATCCCACGGATCACGTCTATCCCAGCCGTAACGCGCTCCAGCGTTCACTAGCGACTTTTCGTGGTTGTTTCAGGCCTGGTGGTTGATTAGGTGCGCGGGGGCACACCAAAACAACCACGCAACCCGAATCCACCACGATAAGCGGAGGAGCTTCTGCCTGAGTTATCACTTATACGGCAAATGGCCGCCAATTAATCGGCTGCTGACCGGTAAGCGCACGACTGTGCGACAAACGGTCACGGACCGCGATATCAGAGCCGCCAAAGCTCGGACTCCTCGTCAGCGGGAAGGTCGTCCTCGCCTCGGCGCGTCTTTATTCATCCTGCGCCTGCGCGTCCCCTCTGGCCGGCCCGCCCGCTCCGCTGCCTCATGAGCATCCGCGCCCTTCCTGACGTCCGTCTCGGCAGTCGCTGGGCCAGACCCCGTGATTTCCCCGGCCAGGTCCTCGGCCGGGTCATCCCTGTTCCCGCTTCGCCTCGCGGCACGCTCCGGGCTCACGCTCGCCCACGGACTGGCCGGAGCGCTCGCCCCAGGAGCCTCAGCCCCAGGNNAGCCTCAGCCCCAGGAGCCTCAGGCCCGGCAGCTTCAGCCCGGGCAGCTTCAGCCCCGGGAGCCTCAGCCCGGGCAGCTTCAGCCTCGGCGGCCTCGGCCTCGGCGAGCTGCTCGTCCCGTGGCCGGGAGACGTCCCTGGCGCGCATCGCGCCGCTTAGCGTCACCTTCATCCCTGGCACGAGTTCATCTTCCTCCTTCCGGTGTCTGCGGGCGAGGGGCGCGAGTCCTCAGAAGATGGCCGGGCACCACGGGGCGGGGTCCCAGGACATGGCGGCGGAGAGCTGCCGAACGGCGCCGGGCCGCAGCTCAGCCACGAGCCCGGCCGCGGCCAGCGCACCGAGCCGGGTGCCGCCCAGGTAGGCGGCGCCGAGCTGGGTGACATCGAGCACCAGGTCGGCGGCCGAGGTCACCCGAACACATGACGCCGCCAACCCGCCCCCGCCGTCGCCCGCACCAGCCCCAGCCCCAGCCCCAGACGCCCCGCCATCCCCACTAGACCCACTAGCCCCAATAGCCCCACTGGTGGCGGTGGTGAGCCGCCAGCGCCCGGCGTTGGCCGGCAGGATGTCGTCCCGCACGTCGATGACCACGTCCACCGGGCTGGCGTACCGGCGTCCGGTCAGCGCGCCCGGTAGGTCGATGATCCGCACCCACAGCCCGTCCGCCAGCTGCGGCCGGGCTCGCCTCGGGTCGGCGAGCTGGTAGAGCAGCGGGTCATCGACCGGGCGCAGCCGGGCGCGGAACTGGTTGGTCAGGTCCCGGCTGAGCAAGTCGGTCCACAGCGCCGCGCTGGCGGCCGGGTCGGCGGACATCAGCTCGCGCACGGTGAGGGTGGCGGCGGGCAGGAACTCCCCGGTGTCCGGGTGCCCGGTGGCTGAGTACAGCGCGTAGCCGCGCGGCCCGCTGTCGTCCTCGGCGAGTAGGCAGCGCAGCGGACTCGCGCCCTGCCGCTCATCGGCGGGGTCGCGGATCATCCGCTGCCACCACCAGTCGTTCCTGGCGAAGAATCCCGGGCGTGCGGACAGCACGGTGTCGTAGACCTTGGCCAGCTCGGGCAGGGCGGCCGAAGGGTCGGCGAGGCGCAGCCCCAGGCCGCGATCGGCGCCCTGCCCGGTCGCGGCCAGCGTGCCTTCGCCGCGCCCGAAGGTAAAGCCGAGATGCCAGCTGGCCCGGCCGTAGCCGAACCGGGAGTAGATCGTCGCCTCCGACGCCCACAGCACCGCGAGCGGCTCGCCGCGCTGGCGGACGTCGTCCAGCTGACGGCGCATGAGGCTGCTCAGCACGCCCCGCCGCCGGTAGGTCGGCAGTACCGAGACCCAGCTCACCCCGGCCGCCCGCAGCAGCTCCGATCCGGGCACGCTCAGCCGGAAGCTGTAGGCGATCGCGACTCCGACGGGCGTGCCGCCGTCGAACGCCGCCAGGCTGCGGTCGTACTCGAAGCCCGCCAGGACCCGCTGCCGGTCAGAGTCCGGCATCGGCCCGCCGTGGAAGCCGTGCTGATCGACGAGCTCGAAGCGGTCGAATTCGTCTGGGCCGATCGGCCGGATCGGGTACGGGTGCTCGGGGCCACTGCTGGAAGTCTCGGTCATGCTGCCTTCGTACTCCCGCTCGCGCTCCGGCGCGAGCGCTTTTTCCCCGGCTGGCTCTCATCGAAACCGGCTTTCATCGAATACAGTGCCCGCATCATGGTTTCCGCGCCGCAGCCGACTGCTCCTCAGCCAAGGGCGACCCACGGGCCCCAGGGGCCGGGGCGTCCTCGGCAGGACCGCCCCGGCGCGGGCCGGCGCCGGGCGGGGCGCGTGATCCGGTCCTTGAGCACCCAGCTGACCAGGCAGTTCATCACCAGGAACCGCCGGATGGCCTTCGTGCTCTCGCTCGTCGTGATCGCGATCGCGGTGGCCGCCGTGCACGTCTCGGAGTGGTGGTTCTCGCCCGGCGTGATGATCTTGCCGATCCTGGCGGGCGGCCTGCTGCTGTGGCCCCGGGCGCTGCGTATCTTCTTCGCCTTCGCCGCGGCGGCCCTCATTTACCTCGTGGTGGACGGCAAAGCCGGCGCCGGGATCGTCGCCACCATCGTGCTGACCGCGATTTTCGCCGACGTGCTGTCCCGGACCAGGGAGAAGCTCGGCCTCCAGGGCATGCGCGGCGACCGGATGCTGCTCGAGCTGCGGGACCGCATCCGGGCCCAGGGCAAGCTGCCCGAGCTGGGCGAGGGGTGGGGATCCTCGCTCGTACTCAAGCCGGCCGGCGGCTCGTCGTTCGGCGGCGACTTCGTGGTGTCCTTCTCCGACGGCAAGGTCCTCGAGGTGGCGCTGGTCGATGTGTCCGGCAAGGGCATCGACGCCGGCACCAGGGCGCTGCTGCTCTCCGGGGCGTTCGGCGGGCTGCTCGGCTCGGTGCCCAGGGATGAGTTCCTGCCTGCCTGCAACGCGTACATGCGCCGCGGCCCGGGACCGGAAGGCTTTGTCACNNTGGCGGGTGACCCGCGCCCACGGAATCGTGCTCGGCGTCGTGGCCGACCTGCGGGCCGCCGCGACCGAGTCCGAGCACGGCGTGCTGCAGCGCGGCGACGCGCTGATGCTCTACACCGACGGGATGGTCGAATCGCCCGGACGCGACATCGACGCGGGCACCGACCGGTTGCTCGGCGAGGCCGAGCGCATGCTGTCCAGCGGCTTCAAGGCCGGTGCGCCGGCCTTGGTCACGGCCATGCAGCGNNGCGTCAGGTTGATTAGTTATCATAACGTTGTTCGCTGGTGCAAACTTTTTCGGCTGTGTAACCTCAGCTATCGGCTGCGTAACCTCGGCTACTGCTATGTAACCTGCGCGAACCGTAGTGAGCGCCCAGCTCAGCGGTTCCGGCGCCGAGGTGCGCCGAGGTTAGCCGACGCCCCTGTCATGTGACGCGCGCGTCATTGTTTGCAATTGTTTACGCATTACCTGGAAAATAACTCTGTGGCTGGGGGAAGTCGCGGGACAGACCGGACCGGCGTGCGTGAGCATGTCCGTCCGGCGGTGACGCGCGCCGAAGACGTGGTGGCCAGCGCATCGGGGGAGAACTTTCCTGTCGCCCTGCGCATGCTGCCCGCGGTGTACCGGCGGCACCTGACCAACCTGTACTTCTTCGCCCGGCTGACCGATGACCTGGGCGACGAGGCGCGCACCAGCGCCGGCGATGACCCCGGGACCTCCGTCGGCGAGCTGCGGCTCCAGCTCCTCGACGAGCTGGCCGCCGACGTCGGCCGCATCTACGACGGCGGCACGCCTACCTCACCGGTCATGCGCGCGATGGCCACCACGGTGGCCGAATGCGCTGTCCCGGCCAAGCCGCTGCTCGACCTGATCCAGGCCAACCGGCAGGACCAGGTGGTCACTCGCTACCGCACATTCGCCGAACTCCAGCAGTACTGCGAGCTGTCCGCTAATCCCGTTGGCCAAATCGTGCTCTACATTTTCGGCGTCGCTACGCCGAAACGTATCGCGCTCTCCGATAACATCTGCACTGCTCTCCAGCTGGCCGAACACTGGCAGGACGTGGCCGAGGACCTTGGCCACGGACGTATTTACCTGCCGGCCGAGGACCTGGAGCGGTTTGGCTGCACCGAGGCAGACCTGGCCGAACCCACGGCGGGGGCCGCCGTGCGGAAGCTCATGACGTTCGAGGTTGACCGGGCGGCCGGGCTGCTGACCGAGGGCGCGCCGCTGGTGGGCACGCTACGCGGCGCGGCCCGGCTGGCGGTCGCGGGCTACGTGGCCGGCGGCCAGGCCGCGCTGGCCGCGATCCGGGCGCAGCGGTACGACGTGCTCAGCGGGACCCCGCGGCCGCGCAAGCAGCGGCTGGCGGGCGAGCTGGTCAAGGCATACGTGAGAGGGAGGTGAGCAGGCGCTAATGGATCTCGACGAGGCGTATCGCGAATGCGAGCGGATCACCTGGACCCAGGCGAGGAACTTCGCCTACGGCATCAGGCTGCTGCCGCCCGCCAAGCGGCGCGGGCTCGCCGTCATCTACGCGTTCGCTCGCCGCATCGACGACATCGGCGACGGCACGATGCCGCCCGAGGACAAGATCGCCGCCCTGGAGCGCGCGCGGCTGGCCCTGGGTGACCTGACCGCGGCCGGCGCCGGCGACCCGGTGCTGCTCGCGCTCGCCGATGTGGAGCGGACCTTCCCGGTGCCCATCGGTGCGTTCGGTGAGCTCATCGACGGATGCGTCGCGGACGTCCGCGGCACGAGCTACCAGACGTTCGAGGATCTCCTGCACTACTGCCGGTGCGTGGCCGGGTCGATCGGCCGGCTGTCCCTGGGCATCTTCGGCACCAGCGGTGACCCGGACAAGGCCGCCGAGCTGGCCGACTCCCTCGGCGTCGGCCTGCAGCTGACGAACATCCTGCGCGATATCCGCGAGGACTACCAGAACGGGCGTGTCTACCTTCCCGCGGAAGATCTGGCCAAATTTGATGTTGCTCTAGACATGCCCGACCACTCCACGCCCCCTCAGTTCACGCGGCTCGTTGAGTTCGAGGCCGAGCGGGCCCGGGACTGGTACGCGACCGGGATGGGGCTGCTGCCGATGCTCGACCGCCGCAGCGCGGCCTGCNNGGGGAGAAGGCCGTGGTCGCGGTGAAGGCACTGACCGGGAGGCTCGGATGAGTCCTCGGGTCGTGGTGATCGGCGGCGGGCTCGCCGGGATCACCGCCGCGATCGCGCTCGCCGAGTCGGGCGCCGACGTCACGCTGCTCGAAGCCCGGCCCAGGCTCGGCGGCGCGACCAGCTCGTTCGCCCGTGACGGCCTGACCATCGACACCGGCCAGCACGTCTTCCTCGGCTGCTGCAGCGCCTACCGGGGCCTGCTCGGCCGGCTCGGCATGACCGGCCATGCGCCGGTGCAGGACCGTTTCGACGTCACCGTGCTCGCCCCGGGCCCGGCCGGGGTGCCCCGGCAGGCCAGGCTCCGCCGGACCGCGCTCCCCGGCCCCCTGCATATGCTGCCGGCGCTGGGCCGGTATCCCTTTCTTTCTTTGGCCGAACGGGCCTCCGTTTCGCGTCCGGCCCTCGCGATGCGCCGCCTGGACCCGGCGGATCCGGTGGTTGACGCCCAGCGCTTCGGTGACTGGCTCGCCGCCCGTGGCCAGAGCGAGCGGACCCGTCGTGCCCTGTGGGACCTGTTCACGGTCTCGGCCCTGAACGTCGCCGGTGACGACGCCTCGCTGGCGCTGGCCGCCACCGTGGTGAAGACCGGCCTGCTCGGCAAGAACAACGCCGCCGACATCGGCGTACCCGCCCGGCCGCTGGGCGAGCTGCACGGCGACGCGGCCGCCGCCCTGCTGGCCCGGCTAGGTGCCCGGGTCGCCCTGAACACCAAGGTCTCCGCGATCGAAGTCGCCCCCACGGAGGCCGGGGCGACCGAGGTCAGGGGCACCGAGGTCAGGGCCGCCGAGGCCGGGGCGATCGAGGCCGAACCGCCCGCCCGTTTCCGC
>PMOU01000566.1 GCA_003161205.1 Actinomycetota bacterium
GGCCAACCTGGCCGCCTTCGGCGGCACCGGCCTGCTGCTGCACCGCATGACGGCAGGCCAGCCCGGACGGCAACTGCGCGCCGCCCTGCTCTGGACCGCTAATCCGCTGCTGCTCCAGGTCCTGGTGGCGGGCGCGCACGTCGACAGCCAGGCCGTCGCGTTCGGCGTCGCCGCCGTGGCGGTCATGTTCGCCCCGTGGGGCCGCCGAGGGGGCCGAGGGGGTCTGGGGGGAAAGGTTTCCCCCCAGGAGCGGGGGGTTCCGGGGGGTCGCCCCCCCGGGCTAGCACTGCCAGCTGCTCGTCGGATAGCGCCTGGCGGATGCCGTGCCAGGCAAACGGAGTGAAGTTATGCAGGATCGAGTGCGCCGAGATCTGCACCACCCGGCGGCTGCCCGGCAGCCCGCGCAAGAACAGGGCGTCGCGCTGTTCCGGCGTGCTCGCCATGAGCGTGCAGATGATCTCGGTCCCCCCGGAGGCCAGGTTTACCCACTTGGTGTCGGGCCGGCGGGCCAGGGCTTCGGCGATCGAATCCGCACCGCCCGGCGTGGTCTGCAGCCGGACGAACCATTCCACCCACCCCATCCGGGCTCCGTTTACCACACCGAGGACGCGCAGGCCCGCTGACTCGCTGAGCTTGCGATATCGCCGGGCCGCGGTCTGGTCGGAGATCCCCGTTACCTCGGCGATGGTGCGGAATGACGCTCTCGGCTCAATCGTTAGGACGTGAACCAGCTGACGGTCGATGGTATCCAGCATGATGCTTTCCACATGTATCAGCCTAGGAGATGTCGAGATCCGGCACAAAGAGCCATAACCGTGGATAGTGAGGACTCGGTCAGCGCAGCATGGTGCCAGGCCCCCGGGGAGGGCGCCGACTATTCGGAGGGAACTGATGGATAGGAAATGGTGGACCCTGCTGGCTGTATGCACGGGGACCTTCATGCTGCTGCTCGACGTCACGATCGTCATCGTCGCCCAGCCCGCGATCCAGAGCGGCCTGCACGCGTCGTTCAGCGACGTGCAGTGGGTCCTGGACGCCTACGCGCTGACGCTGGCCTCGCTCCTGCTGACCTCGGGCGTGCTCGCCGACCGGTACGGCAGGAAGCGGCTCTTCCAGATAGGCCTGGTCATCTTCACGCTCGGCTCGCTGCTGTGCGGCGTGGCCCAGGACCCCCTGATGCTGATCCTGTCCCGGAGCGGCCAGGGCATCGGCGGCGCGATCATGTTCGCCACGTCGCTGGCCCTGCTCGGGAACAGCTTCCGCGGCCGGGACCGCGGCGTGGCATTCGGCGTGTGGGGGGCGATTACCGGCGTGGCCGTGGCGGTAGGTCCGGTGCTTGGCGGCGTGATCGTCACCGACTGGAACTGGCGGGGCATCTTCCTGGTCAACGTGCCCATCGGGGTCATCGCCGTGGCGCTGACGGCCTGGCGGGTGGAGGAATCAAAGTCGCCGCACCCGACGGCACCGGACTGGGCCGGGTTCGTGCTGCTGACCACCGGGCTGGTGAGCCTGGTCTACGGGCTGATCCGGGCGGGCGAGAACAGCTGGTCAGACACGGGCGTCATCATCTGCCTGGCCGTCGGCGTCGCCGCGCTGGCCGCGTTCATCGCCGTCGAGCAACGTGTCGCGCATCCGATGTTCGACCTGTCGCTGCTGCGCGTGCCGACCTTCGCGGGCGGCTCCATCGCCGCCTTCGCGATGAACGGATCGCTCTACGCCGTGCTGCTCTACCTGGTCATCTACCTGCAGGACATCCAGGGCTTCTCGGCACAGGACGCCGGCCTGCGGCTGGCCATCATCAGCGGCGCCCAGTTCGTCACGGCGGCCATCGCCGGGCGGGTCAGCGAGCGCGTGCCCGCCCGCTGGCTCATCGGCCCCGGCCTGCTCCTGGTCGGCATCGGACTGATCATCATGGCCGGGCTAACGGGCAGCAGCGACTGGACGCACCTGATCCCCGGCTTCATCGTGTCCGGCCTGGGCGGCGGCATGGTCAATCCCCCGCTGGCCTCGACCGCGATCGGCGTGGTCCCGCCGCAGAAGGCCGGGATGGCGTCGGGCATCAATGCGACGTTCCGGCAGATCGGCATCGCCGCGGGCATCGCCGCCCTGGGCTCGATCTTCACCACGGCCATGGAGCACAACCTGACCTACGCGTCCCCGGTGGCGTCGTCGGCCCCGCGCATCGTCACCATGGTGCGGCAGGGCCAGGCCGGCCAGCTGATCGCCAGCCTGCCGCCGGCCCGCCGCGGCGAGGTCGCGGCGGCCATCAAGGCCGCGTTCGCGGCTGGCCTCAACGACCTGCTGTACGTGACCGCGGCTGTCGCCCTGGTCGGCGGGGTGTGCGCGCTGCTGCTCATCCGCAGGAAGGATTTCGTGCAGCGCACCCAGCCGCAGGCGTCAGCCGGGACGAGCGGGCCAGCTAGCCCGGATAGTGCCAGCCCGGCTCGTTCGGCGGGATAGGAAGACACCGGCTGGGGCGGCCCTGAGCGATGGTCAGAGCCGCCAGGACGCGTGGGCGGTGGCGCGCTCGGCCTGGGCGCGCAGGGCCTGGACGGCGCGGGCCGGGTCATCAGCGCCGTAGACAGCCGAGCCGGCCACGAACACGTCCGCGCCGGCGTCCGCGCACCGCTCGATCGTCTCCTCGCTGACTCCGCCGTCGACCTGGAGCCAGATCGCGGCGTCCCGGCCGCCGACCAGCGCGCGAGCGCGGCGCAGCTTCGGCAGGACCATGTCGAGGAACGGCTGGCCGCCGAAGCCCGGCTCGACCGTCATCAGCAGCAGCATGTCGATCTCGGGCAGGAGATCGGTGTACGGCTCCACCGCGGTGCCCGGGTTGACCGCGAGTCCGGCGCGGGCACCCGCGGCCCGGATGGCGCGCAGCGTCCGCACCGGGGCGTGGACCGCCTCGGCGTGGATCGTCACGTTGCGCGCGCCGGCCTCGGCGTAGGCCGGCGCCCACCGGTCCGGGTCCTCGATCATCAGGTGACAGTCGAGCGGCAGCGTGGCGTGCTTGAGCAACGCCTCGACGACGGGCAGGCCGAGGGTGAGGTTGGGCACGAAATGGTTGTCCATGACATCCACGTGCAGCCAGTCCGCGGCGCCGTCGACGGCGGCGGCCTCATCGGCGAGCCGGGCAAAGTCCGCGGACAAGATGCTGGGCGAGATCTGAACGGCCATAATATGCCGAGTGTAGAGGGCCTGGATTCCAGCGAGCGTGGCGTGGCGAAAATGTCGTACCTCGGGATTACAGTTCGATACTAGGTTCGATTAGGTACCGACCTGGAGGTTGCTTATGCGTTCAGAACCGTCAAGCGCGCTGCTCGACCGGGTACGAAAGCTACTGGCGAAGGCGGAGGCCGAGGGAGTAACCCCGCCGGAGGCCGAGGCGCTCACCGCGAAGGCCGCGGAGCTGATGGCCCGTTACGGCATCGACCGGGCCCGGCTGGCCGCGACGCGGCCCGAAACCGACCGTCCCGGCAGCCGCGTCATCGACATCTCCAATCCGTGGGCGCAGGTCCGGGCCCATCTGCTGGCCGGGCTGGCCGGGGCCATGCGGTGCCAGTGCGTCCTGCTCAGCACGAACGGCCCGGGGGCGCGCATCCACGTCTTCGGTTACGCGTCCGATCTTGAACGGGCCGACATCCTGTACACCTCGCTGCTGCTGCAGATGGCCCACGGGCTGACCGCGGCCGTCGTCCCGGCCGGGGTCCGCAGCGCCCGGGCCTGGCGGCGGAGCTGGCTGCTCGGCTTCGTCACCGCCGTTATCAGCCGGGTCAAGTCCGCCGAAGAGCGCGCGGCCACCAGCGCGGAGGGGGAAACCCACCCGGGACCAAGCACGGCCTTGGTCCTCGCCGACCGGGCGGTCGTCATCCGCCGCCAGCTGGAAGAGGCCTACCCGGTGACCCGGCGGACCCGGATCACCTACAGCGGCCGCGGCTACAGCGACGGCTATGCGCAGGGTCAGCGGGCCGACATCGGCAGCGCCCGGCTGAAGTCAACCCGGGCCCTCAGCCGTACCTGAGGCCAGGCACCTGAGGGGGCCGCCCGGGGGTCAGCCGCGGCGCAGCAGGGCGAGGAAGATGGCGTCGGTGTTGTGCCGGTGTGGCCAGAACTGGGCAAACCGGACGTTGCGCGAACCCTGGGAGCCTCTGGGTTCCGGGCAGCGCAGGTCGGGTACTTCGGCGAGGACGGCCGGGGCGTCCAGGGTGGTCACGTCGTCCCGGGCGTCGGCGACGGCGGTGACTACCTCCCGGGTCTCGGCGATGTGCGGGGTGCACGTGACGTAGGCGATCACGCCGCCCGGGCGCGCCGAGTCGATGGCCGCATCCAGCAGCTCGCGCTGCAGGACAGCGAGCTCTTTGACGTCCTGCGGGGTCTTGCGCCACCTGGCTTCGGGGCGGCGGCGCAGCGACCCGAGGCCGGAACACGGCACGTCGGCCAGCACCCGGTCGAACGTTCCTGACGGCCAGGGCACCTGACGGCCATCGGCGGCGACCACGGCGTCGGTGTGGGTGACCACCGGCGCGTGCTCGGCTTTTTCGGCGCGGCGGAGGGCGTCCAGGATCCGGCGCGCGCGGTGCGGGCGGACATCGGAGGCCACCAGATGCGCGCCCCGGGCCGCGGCCACCCCGCTCAGCAGGCGCGCCTTACCGCCGGGGCCCGCGCAAAGATCCAGCCAGAGTTCGTCCGGGCCGGACAGGCCGACCCGGGTCAGGGCCAGCGCGGCCAGCTGGCTGGCCTCGTCCTGGACGGCGGCCCGGCCGCCGGCGATCAGGGGCGCCGGGTCGCCGCCGGCCAGCCGGAAGCCGTACGGCGACCAGCGGGTTCGCGTCCCGGCCGGCAGGCCCGCGGTGGCGTCGGCCGGGTCCGCGGGCGTCAGGGCGAGCACGACATCGGGCCTGACGTTGCCGGCCGCGAGGGCATCGTCGATGTCGGCGGCGCTGGCGTCACCGAGCGCGTCGCGGAACGCCTCGACGATCCAGCG
>PMOU01000290.1 GCA_003161205.1 Actinomycetota bacterium
ACCTACAACCCGGTCGAGCCGGCCGCGTTCCTCACCCGGCTGCAGAGCGCCGGATTCGCCGCGATCACCCTGCACGTGGCGTACAACCTGGTCTTCACCGCCCGCAAGGAGGGCTGACCATGACAGGTTCGCGGCCCGCGGCCGGCGACACCATGGCTCTGCGCAGCGCACTAGCCGGCTTGCTCAGCCTCGCGGCCGCCGAGGAGCAGACACTGCTCGCCGAGACCGCCTTCCGGACCGATGGCGACCCGGGCCGTGCGGACAACTGGGCCGCCGTACCTCTGGTGGCCCACAACAACGAGTTCAAAGGCCAACAGGCCGAACGGCTCGTGGCGCTGGCGGCAGGCCAGGTGCCTGCTACGTACGGCGAAACCGACCATTCCTCCGCCGAGGTGTACCGCGGCTACCGCGCGCAGCCGGCCGCCGCCGTCATGAGCGAATGCCGCCGGGTCAGCAGCGACCTGATCGACAGAACGTGGTCGCTATCGGATGACGATCTGCTCGACCCGGCGCGCCACCCGTGGCTAAACGGCCGCATGCTCTGGCTGCAGATCGTCGTCCGAGGGTTCTGGCACCCGACCGGGCACGTCGGTGACTACTACCTGGCCCACGGCCGGGCCGAGCGAGCGATCGCGTTGCATCTCCACGCCCTGGCCACGGCCCGCTACCTGGGCGCGCCCGCCCCCGCGAGGGGTATGGCCGGATACAGCCTGGCCTGCGCCCAGGCCCGGACCGGCCAGCTGGAGGAGGCGGCCCGGACCGTCACCGAGGCGATCGGGGTGAACCCGGACCTGCGCGCGAACGCCGGCCGCGATCCCGACCTCGCCGCCCTGCGCGACACGGGCCAGCTGGACGTCCTGCTGGCCGCGGTGGGCTGAGACGGGCTGGTCAGGGAGCTTTCCCGGCGGGCGGGCACGCGGGGCGCGGGGGCGCAGTAGCCTCGCGTGAAGTGGCGCCCGTCCGTCGGAAGGATTTCCGTGTTTCATGCCACCGGCTTCAGCCTCGCTGAACCCTCAGGCACGCTGACTGGCAGTTGCGGTGACAACCCGGGGATCGCCTGCCGGCTGACCTGGGACCTCAGCCACAGCACCAGCGCCGCGCAGCTGGTCAATGTCTACCTGGCCGGCCCAGCCAACCGGGCGGGCCGGATCGCTTTCATCATCATCCTCGCGCTGCTGGTGCGGACCGTCTTGTGCCGGCTGCTCATCCGGATCGCCGAACGCGCGGCCACGGCGACGCTGCCGGTGGGTCATAACGGCCGCGTGCACAAGGCGGCCGTGGCCACGCAGGCGGCCGGCCTGGAGCGCCGGTCACAGCGGGCCCGGGCCCTCGGCTCGATCCTGCGCAGCGCGATCTCGGCCATCGTGTTCGGCATCGCGGCGCTGACCATCCTGGGGATCCTGGGCTTCGACCTGGCGCCGCTTCTCGCTAGCACCACCGTGCTGGGGGTGGCCCTCGGATTCGGCGCGCAGAACCTGGTACGGGACTACCTGGCGGGCATCCTCATGCTCGTCGAGGACCACTACGGGGTCGGGGACACGATCAACGCCGGGGTGGCCACCGGAACTGTGGAGGCGATGACGCTGCTCACGACCCAGGTGCGGGACGTCAACGGCGTGGTCTGGCACATCAGGAACGGCACCATCGACAGCGTCGGCAACGAGTCGCAGGGCTGGTCCCGTGCGGTCATCGACTACCCGGTCCCCTACGGAGAGGACCTGGCCCGGATCCGGCAGCTGATGGACCAGGCGGCGGTCAGCCTGTACCGCGAGCGCGGCTGGCGCAAGGTCATGCTGGAGAAGCCCGAGGTCTGGGGCGCTCAGGAGCTGTCCAGCAAAGAAGTGACGATGCGGATCGTGGCCAAGACCGCGCCCATGCGGCAGTGGGAGGTAGCCCGCGAGCTGCGGGCCAGGGTCAAAGCGGTGCTGGACGCGGCGGGGGTGCCCCCGGCCGGTCCGGACACGATCGTCATCACGACGTCGGGCCAGGGTGACGAGGGGGTTCCGGAGGCACTGCCCGCGGCCGCGGAGGTTCCCGTGGAGGAGGAAGGCGCAGGGTCCGGCACGCCGTAAGCTTCCAGCATGAGCCAGCCGACCAGCTTGTACGCGGCAGTAGGCGGAGAGGAGACCTTCCGCCGACTGGTCCACCGGTTCTACCAGGGTGTCGCGGAAGATCCTGTGCTGCGGCCGGTGTACCCAGCCGAGGACCTCGGCCCGGCCGAGGAGCACCTGGCGCTGTTCCTCATCCAGTACTGGGGCGGGCCGCGCACCTACGACGAGCTGCGCGGGCACCCCAGGCTGAGGATGCGCCACGCCAGGTTCGCCATCGGCGAGGCCGAACGCGATGCCTGGCTCCACCACATGCGGGTGGCTCTCGACGAGCTCGCCCTCGACGGGGCGCTTGAGGCCCAGCTCTGGGATTACCTGGTCATGGCCGCGCACAGCCTGATCAATGTCGAGCCGACGCATGGTCACGGCGACCTCGGGCTAACCCCCAGAACCTGAGAACCTCGTCCGCCCAGACCTGAGACCGTCGGCAGCACGCTTGGTCAGGGCGTCGAGAACAACGAGATGGCAGCAGGGCCGGGTTGCCAATCGAGCCCGGGATTAGCCTGGCGGCTACCCGGTTACTGACTAGCGCGCATACCGCGCCGTGCTCGTGACCGCGAAAAATCGTTGCGCGGATGCGAGCGATTTATCCATGGCGCCGCGCGGTCGACGCGGCTGCACCGGCTCTTTGACGTGCCCGGGAGCCATTCGGTGCGGGCGCCTGCCCAAGCGCGTGCCCCCCGGTCGCCACGTGCTGTGATG
Source organism: Actinomycetota bacterium (assembly GCA_003161205.1). The sequence goes on from PMOU01000290.1 coordinate 2,811, forward strand.
GCCCACCTGGATGCAGCAACCATGGTGCAACTGAGCGGAGAACCGGGCCGCTACTGCCCAGACCAAGACTCAGATTCGTAAGCAGCTGGAAGCAACAGAGCAGCTAACGAACAGGGGACAGGTCATGAGGATCAACCGGACGGCCGCCACCATCGCAGCACTCGCCCTCGCTTCCGGCATCACCGGCACCGCCCTCACCGCCACCCACCCCGCCAGCCACCAGGCCAGCACCCACCAGGCCGCCGCCCACCGGGCCAGCGCCCAGGTAGTCACCGACACCAAGCCGGCCGCGGCGGACCCGTCGCTGGCCTGGCTGGCCTCCGCCGGCGGCCAGGCCCAGGTCAC
>PMOU01000494.1:0-3782 GCA_003161205.1 Actinomycetota bacterium
GTGCTGCGGGTGCGGGCGCTGGGGCTCGACTTTCCCGGGCCGGTCGGGCTGGCGGCGGGGTTCGACAAAGACGCACTCGGAACGAGCGGGCTGGCTGCGCTCGGGTTCGGGTTCGTGGAGGTCGGCACGGTGACTGCGCGGGCGCAGCCGGGCAACGAGCGGCCGCGGATGTTCCGGCTGACCGCGGACCGGGCGCTGGTCAACCGGATGGGGTTCAACAACGAGGGGGCTCAGGCGGCGGCCGCGCGGCTGCGCGGGCGCAAGCGGCGGGTGATCATCGGGATCAACATCGGCAAGACCAAGGTCGTGCCCGAGGAGGCGGCGGCCGCTGACTACGCGGCGAGCGCGCGGGCGGTGGCCGGGGTCGCCGACTACGTGGTGGTCAACGTCAGCTCGCCGAACACGCCGGGACTGCGGGACCTGCAGGCCGCCGGGCGGCTGCGGCCGGTACTGGTAGCAGTGCGGGAAGCACTGGAGGCTGCCGCGCCCGGGCGGCGGATCCCGCTGCTGGTGAAGATCGCGCCCGATCTCGCCGACGCGGACGTCGACGCGGTGGCGGACCTGGCCCTGGAACTCGGGCTCGACGGGATCGTCGCGACCAACACGACCATCTCCCGGGACGGCCTGGCCAGCTCACCCGCCGAGGTGGCGGCCGCGGGGGCTGGCGGGCTGTCCGGGGCGCCGTTGCGAGACCGGGCGCTGGCGGTGCTGGTCCGGCTGCGGGCCCGGGCCGGAGACGGGCTGGTGCTCATCGCGGTCGGCGGGATCGAGACGCCGGAGGACGCCTGGGCCCGGCTGCGGGCCGGCGCCACCCTGGTGCAGGCCTACACCGGGTTCATCTACGGCGGGCCGCTGTGGCCACGGAGGATGCACGCGGGACTGGCGCGCCGGGCCCGGGCGCAGGGACTTGCGTCGATCGGGGCGGCCCAGGCGGAGACGGTCAGCTGACGGGCATTGTCGTCCTGCCCCGAGGCGCCAGGGCAGGATGACAGCTGCGGACTCCATAGCCGCGCCTCCGTGCTCAGTCGGGATCTCCGGGGCTGATGATCGTCCGGAACAGCTCACGGGCCTGCTCACAGAATCGCTCGATGTCAGCGACGGCTGGCTCATCGCCGGAGGCCAGCATCCGGGCCTGGAGCTGCTCGGATCGAAGACCACCGTAGCGGGCCACCACAGCTGTCGTTACCGGCTGGACCGCGACGTGCAGATGCTTACGCGCGCTCACGCCATGAGACCACGACGACACGTAGGTCTGCTCGGGCCGGCTGAGCGCCTCGACGACACGGGCCGTGTCGCGCAGAACAGGGCCAAGTTCCGCTACGGCCGCATCATCAAGATCTGCGACAGCCACGACGTGCTCTTTGGGGCTGACGACAAGGGTGCCGAGATTCACCAGCCAACGACGTGGTTCACCACCCACCCAGCGGTCTGGTAGACGATGCCTCCGGGCAGAGCCCGCCGCCCGGCAAGAACCGGTTGCCCCGGGGAGCGAAGTGGCCCTGCACCGCGACGCTGCGCAGGCCGGGATTAACCCCGGCGAACAGCAGTCGCACGCGCTCGTCGACCAGGTCGGGCAGCGTCGCGCCGGTGAACGCCTTCAGCTCTGACCGGGTGAAGCTCACGCGGGGGCTGGGAGTCGGGGCGATGCCGACGGCGGCCATCCTGAAACCCTATGCCTAAAGGGGCTAGAACGATTAATACGTCACTGCCGGCTCGGCGTTGACCTGCTGATATGCGCCACGGCAGCCCACCACAACCTCGTGGTGCTCCACGACGACACGGATTTTGTGACCGTCGCCCGGCACCTCCCCGATCTGCGAGAACGCTCAGTCCACCAGATACCGGAATCCGGATAACGGCCAGGATCGCACCATGCGGTATATTACTGAGCATCCTCACTATGAGGCGCCTTACGGAAATGCGGCGAAATGACGTCACCGGAGCAGCTTGGCCGGCTCTACCTGGAGGTCCACCACCGGATGCGCCGGGTCTTTGACGACGGCATGAGTGAGTGCGGGCTGACGCTGGCCCGCACCAAGGTGCTGGCCCAGCTTCAGCTCGGCGGGGCCGCCCGGCCGAGTGTGCTGGCCGCCGAGTTCGGGGTCGCGCCGCGGACGATCACCGAACTGGTCGACACGCTGGAGCGTGATGGTCTCGTGGTCAGGCACGCGGATCCGACCGACCGCCGGGCCCTGCTCGTCGGGCTCACGAGCGAGGGTGAGGCCGCGCTCGCCGTGGCTGACGCCACCCGTGCGCGCCTGATGAAACAGGTCTTCGGCGCGCTCGAGGCAGACGACCGGGCCACGATGGCGCGCCTGCTGCAGACCCTGGACGACGCGATGGCGCCGCTGTCCACCAGCGATTCACACGGGGAAGAGATGAGTTTCCATGACAGCACCGCACGCTGAAGGCCAGGCGGCGCCGGCCAGCGACCATCGCTGGCTGATCCTGGTCATCGTCGCCATCGCCCAGCTGATGGTGGTCCTCGACGCCACCATCGTGAATATCGCGCTGCCCTCGGCCCAGCACGCGCTCGGATTCCCCAACAGCGAGCGGCAGTGGGTGGTCACGGCCTACGCGCTGGCCTTCGGCAGCCTGCTGCTGCTGGGCGGCCGGATCGGTGACATGTTCAGCCGCAAGTGGGTCTTCATCACGGGCCTCATCGGCTTCGCGGCGTCCTCCGCACTGGGCGGAGCCGCGACCTCCTTCGGCATGCTGGTGGCCGCGCGCACGCTGCAGGGCGCGTTCGGCGCTATCCTCGCTCCGGCCGCGCTGGGCACCCTGATCAGCATTTTCCGCGACCCCCGCGAACGGGGCCGGGCGTTCGGTGTCTTCGGGTCCGTGGCCGGCGGCGGCGGTGCCGTGGGCCTCATCCTCGGCGGGGTCCTCACCGAGTACCTGTCCTGGCGCTGGGCGCTGTACGTCAACCTGATCTTCGCCGGGATCGCCGTGGCCGGCGCGCTGATGTACATCCAGTCCAACCGGCCAGCCGTCCGCCCGCGGATGGACTGGGCCGGAACGCTGCTGGCGTCGGCGGGCCTGTTCTGTCTCGTCTTCGGCTTCTCGCACGCCGAGACCGGCGGCTGGACCGCTCCCCTGACCCTCGGCTCCCTGGCCCTCGGCGTGGTGCTGCTCGCGGCCTTCGGCTTCGCCGAGCAGCGCGTGAGTCACCCGCTGCTGCCGCTCCGGGTCATCCTGGACCGCACCCGCGGCGGTTCTTACGTCGCCGTCGGCGTGGCCGGCATCGCGATCTTCAGCGTCTTCCTGTTCCTGACCTATTACCTGCAGCAGGTCAAGGGATACAGTCCGGTCACCACCGGGCTGGCCTTCCTGCCCATGTTCGGGTGCATCCTGATCAGCTCCAATACCTCGTCCATCGTGACGCTGCCCCGGTTCGGGCCGCGGGTGCTCATCACCATCGGGATGGTGCTGGGCGGCGGGGCGATGATCTACCTGACCCAGCTGACCCCGACCTCCAGCTACGCCGGCAGCGTGCTGCCCAGCCTGCTCGTGATGGGGTTCGGCTTCGGCATGATCATCGCGCCGGCCATCAACACGGCCACGGCCGGGGTCCGGCGGGAGGACTCCGGGGTCGCATCCGCCATGGTCAACACGATGCAGCAGGTCGGCGGGTCCATCGGCACCTCGGCGCTGAGCACGATCGCGCTCACGGCCACGGCCAGCTACCTGGTCACGCACCACACCGGCCGCCTCGCCCCGGCCATCGCGGCCACGCACGGCTACACGGTGGCCTTCGCGGTGTCGGCGGGCCTGTTCGGGCT
>PMOU01000494.1:3790-3984 GCA_003161205.1 Actinomycetota bacterium
GATACCGTCTCAAGCACAGCCTGACTCAGCCGGACGCAGTTCGAGTGGCGTCACGCGATCTTGTCCTGTCCTAACCCGGCTCACCCCACCCGCACCACCAACCGCACTAGGTGCCCGCACTATCGCTTAGGTATTCGATGAAAGCGGCAGCCTACCTAATCTTTTGCCAAGACTGTCACATTCTTCGACTGGCC
>PMOU01000512.1 GCA_003161205.1 Actinomycetota bacterium
CTGCGCGGGCTGAAGACTTTGCCGCTGCGGATCGCGCGCCAGTCCGGCAGTGCGCTGGCCGTCGCCCGGTACCTGGCCGGTCACCGCCGGGTACGCGCGGTTCATTACCCCGGCGTCGAGCCGTCCACCCTCGCGCTCGCTAGCAGGCAGATGCCGGACGGCTTCGGTCCGCTGCTGTCCTTCGAAGTCCACGGTTCCGACGTCGACGGCGCCGCCGCCGCGGACCGGGTGGTGGGCAACTCGCGCCTGATCCTGCCCGCCACCAGCTTCGGCGGCGTGGAGTCGACCTGGGAGCGGCGGGCCCGGTGGCCAGCCGAAACGGCACCGGCCGGCCTGATCCGGCTGTCGGTCGGCGTCGAACCAGCCGCCGACCTGATTACCGATATCGGTCAGGCCCTGAACACCCTGGAGGTGCCGTGACGCGCACGAGCGCAGGCGACTACGAGATCGACGACGATCCGGGCCGGGTCGACGCCGACGCTGCGGTGGCGTTCTTGACCACCCAGGCGTACTGGGCTCGGTGGCGCGGCGCCGAGGACATCAAGGCCCAGATCGCCGCGGCCTGGCGGGTGGTGGGCGTCTACGACCGGTCCGGGGCCATGGTCGGCTTCGCCCGTGCCCACAGCGACAGCGGGTGCGCCTACCTGTCCGACGTCTATGTACTGCCTGCGCACCGCGGCGCGGGGCTGGGCCAGGCCATCGTGCGGGTGATGATCGACGAGGGCCCGGGCGCCGGCTTGCGCTGGATGCTGCACACCTCCGACGCGCACGGCCTGTACCGGCAGTTCGGCTTCGCCACCCCGAGCCATCGGTACATGGAGCGCGCGCCGCTAGCCGAAGCCGCGCTACCACGGCAGCTGCCCGCCACCGCCGGGACGCTGGCGGGCAAGGTGGTCCGCCTCGAGCCGCTGCAGCACCAGCACGTGGCCGGGCTGGCCGCCGCGGCAGCCGACGGCGCTGAGCTTTACCGCTGGTCCGCGGTGCCGCAGGACGAGGCACAGGTCCGCCAGTACGTGGAGACGGCGATCGCGGCCCGGGACGCCGGGACGGCCGTGCCGTTCGCCGTGGTCCGGACCTGCGACGACACCGTGATCGGCTCGACCCGGTTCTTCGACTTCGGCTACTGGGCCTGGCCGGACGGCCGCGACCGGACCGGACCGGACACCTGCGAGATCGGCTACACCTGGCTCGGCCCGAACGCCATCAGGACCGGCGCGAACACCGAGATGAAGCGCCTCATGCTCACGCACGCCTTCGAGGTCTGGCAGGTCTCCTCGGTATCCCTGCACACCGACGCCCGGAACCAGCGGTCACGCGACGCCATGCAGCGGATCGGCCTGCGCTACGAGGGCGTCCTGCGCGCGCACCGGCTCGGCACGGACTCCAAGCCACGGGACTCAGCACGCTTCAGCGTCACCGCCGCCGACTGGCCGGCCGTCAGAGGGCATCTCGACGAGCTTGACCGCCGCTACCAGCGTTAGCCTGCCTGCCCTACACGGTTCCGGTCTCTCTATCTAGTGAACCACTGCCGATCAGATCCGGCGCGAACGGGATCGGCCGGGTTTGCGTTTCTATTGTCCGTGTATCCGGCAACTGTGTCCCCGGCGCCAGGATGCCCAGGTCTTCTAGCTTGCGCATCTTCGGTAGTACGCCGCTTTCGACCGAGCCGACCAGGGCGTTGTACCCACTGACCGCGGTGTTCAGCGAGCGGCCCGTCTTATGCAAATGCTGCATCAAGATCCCGAACCGCTCGTGGAGTTCAGCGGCGATATCCCCGACCTGCTGAGCCTGGCGGGCGCGGGCGTCTTGCTGCCAACCGTATGCGACGCCCCACAAAAGGGCGACGAGCGTGGTCGGAGTCGCAATCAGGATTCGCTGCCGCATCGCGTCGTAGAACAGCTCGGGACGCTCTTTGCAGGCCGCCGCAAGAAGGTCATCCGCCGGTACGAAGCACACCGTGAAATTGATAGCGTCTTTGATCTTGGAGGGGTAGTCTCGCTTGGCCAGCGCGCTGACGTGCCCGGCGACCGCTCTGGCGTGGGCGCCGAGGGCTCGGCGCCGCTCCTGCGGCGACTCTGCGGCGGTCGCGCGCTGGAACTCATCGAGCGGAAACTTGGCATCGATGACAAGCTTGCCCCGCCCCGCCAAAGCCACCACGACATCCGGACGGCTGCCGTCCACGCCGACCTGAAGCTCGAAGTCGCGGTGCTGGTCCATGCCGGTCGCCTCAAGCAGCTTCTCCAGCACCAGTTCGCCGGCCCTGCCGCGCTGGCCGGGATGGGCGAAAACCGCCCCGATGCGCTGCACCTGTACCAGCGCCTCGTCAAGCCTGGCCTTGATCTCGCCCTGCGATTGCATGACGGCGGGATTTCCGTGGTCCTGGCCGCGCATTACGAGCCACACGACAAACGCACCGGTCAGGACTCCGACGACAAGCGCGATGATAATCGATGACATGGCACGTACCCTCCTACCGCGCCGCCTGACGCAGGCGGACTCTCTGTCACGGTAACGATGCGCACCGACATTTCCGGCTGCCATTCCGCCCGGCGTGACCCAGCCGTTAGGCAACCGTAAGACGCCGCGTGTTAACCATTCAGGTAACTGAGGGCGGGGCGTGCCTTCGGCCGCGGCACCTCCGGTGAAGGCCACGCTGACGAGCCTGCGAACGACCCTTCCCATGTCGTCTCTTGTCTATTTACAGTAGACAGTATGTCTCTCGACACCGAATTGCTCGCGGCGGCCCGGGCGGCCGAGGCCCGCCTTATCGACGCCGAACGCACGGCCGACATTGCCCGCGCCGATTTTCACCATGCGGTGCGCCGGCTGCAGCTTGCGGGCGGCTCGCTGCGCGAGATCGCCGAGGCGCTCGGCCTCAGCCACCAGCGGGTCCACCAGATCGTCGAGGGCGCCGGCGGCGCCAGGCCCTGGCGTCGCGTCATCCGCCGGGGCGAGGGCGAACCGGGCCCGATGCTGACGTGCTCGTTCTGCGGCAAGCACCAGAAGCAGGTCAGGAAGCTCATCGCCGGCCCAGGGGCGTGTATCTGCGACGAGTGCGTCGAGAAGGCAGTCCGGGTGATCGCTACTGGCGAGGTGGCCGCCACCCCGCTGTCCGCCATCAAGTCCCTCGGCGAGGATGCCACCGTCAAGTGCAGCTTCTGCGGTAAGCGCCGCCACCAGGTCTCCGGCCTGGCGCTTGCCGCGGGAGGAGTGATCTGCACCGAGTGCCTGGCACTGTGCGACGAGATCATCACCGATGAACTGACCTGACGGGAGAGGAAGGCACCGGGCTCAGTAGTCCATGCCCATGGCCGACCGGACCTGCGCCAGGGTGGCTGAGGCGATCGCGTTCGCCCGCTCGTTGCCGTCCCGCAGCACCTGCCGGACGTAGCCGGGCTCCCGCGCGTACTCGGCCCGGCGGGCCCGCACCGGGGCCAGCAGATCGTTGACCGCCGTGGTCACGGCGGCCTTGAGCGCGGCGCCTCCGCCCGCGCCGATGCCCGCGGCGAACTCGCGGGGGTCCTGATCCAGGCACAGCGCACCGAGCAGCACAAGGTTGGAGACCTCCGGCCGCGCGGCCGGGTCATAGCTGATGTGCCGCAGCGCGTCGGTCTTCGCGCCGCGGATCAGCCGGGCGGTCTCATCCGCGCTGGCCGCCAGCGGGATCGTGTTGCCGCGGCTCTTGCTCATCTTGGTGCCGTCGGTGCCGAGCAGCAGCGGCGCGGCCGACAGCAGCGCGTCCGGTACCGGGAACACCGCACCGAAGCGGTCGTTGAACCGGCGCGCGATCACCCGGGTGATTTCCAGGTGCGGCAGCTGATCCTGGCCGACGGGCACCAGGTTGGCCTTGCAGAACAAGATGTCCGCCGCCTGGTGCACCGGATAGCTGAGCATCAGCCCGCTGACCGCCGACTGCCGGGAGTGCGCGATGTCGTCCTTGACGGTCGGGTTGCGGCTCAGCTCGGGCACCGAGACCAGGCTCAGGAACGGCAGCAGCAGCTGGTTCAGCTCCGGGACCGAACTGTGCGTGAAGATCACCGTCCGCGCCGGGTCTAGCCCGATGGCCAGGTAGTCAAGGACCATCCCGGTCACGTACTCGTCGAGGTGATCAGCGGTGTCCCGGTCGGTCAGCACCTGGTAGTCGGCGATGAGCACGAACACCTCCGCGCCGAGGTCCTGCAGTCTGACCCGGTTGCGCAGGGTGCCGAAGTAATGACCGAGGTGCAGCCGCCCGGTCGGCCGGTCCCCGGTCAGGACCCGGAATCCGGCCGCGTCCCGCCCGATCAGCTCCTCGAGCTCGGCCGAGCGCCGGACAGCAAGAGTCGTGCTCATGATGTCTCCTCCCTGGGCAGCCCGGGCGGACGGAGGCACGAAAAAAGGCCGTCCCACCGGACGGCCCGTCTCTTAGTGCAGGATGCTGCGGCGACCGTCCCTAACCGGCCGGCCACCACTGGGCACCTGCTGCACGCTGCATGACTCCAGACTAGCAAAAATAACGATCTTTTTTCCGAACGGCCGTACTTCGGGCCGCTGACCCCGGCCCGATCATCGGGCCGCGCACGCTGGCTCAGCTCGACGACGCGCAGCGCGCGGTGACGCTGCGGCTCGACGAGGACGTCCTCAAGCGGCTCGACGAGCTGTTCCCCGGGTACAAGCCGGCGCCGGAGCACTACGCCTGGTGAGAGCGTAGAACGTGAGCGAGGTAGCCGAGGCGGATCGGCCTCGTCAGCCCGTGGCGTCGCGCTGCGTGAGCGTTCCGGCATGCAAGCCCCGTCCCGGGCCCGGCCCGGGTGGCCTCAGCTCGGCACATCGAACCAGATCCACGTATCCGGCGGGACGTCCGGCTGAGCTGGCACCGGCCTGTGCTCCTCACCCCAGGCGTCGCCGGCGATCTCGGTGGCGACACGGCGCCAGAAGCGGGCGGCGGCGTCGTTGGCGTCCTGGAAGGCGACCTCCCACCGGCCCGGATGCCGGGCCACCAGGTCCTGGACGGCGCGCAGCCCGAGTCCGGCTCGTCGCGCCCCGCGTACCACGAAGAAGGCGCTCAGGACCCGCGTCTGGCCGGTACGACCGCGGACAAGAGCCAGCCCAGCCGGGTACTCACCGGACACCAGCAGGTACGCCTCCCAGTCCGCGTTATCGAATGCCGCCTGAAGACGTTCGCTGCGGAACGTCCCGTCCGGTCGGGGAAGCTGGCCGCCGAATTCGGACATGTCGTGGCGGAACATCAGCCACAGACGTTCCAGCACAGGACGGTCGCCGGAACGTGCGAGACGCACAGACAGGTCAGGCATGAGGAAGCTCCCTGGCAGGACAGCGGGCTGAGGTGCGGCATGAGCGCGGCCGCGCGGCGGGCGGGCCGGGGCAGCACGCGCCACGCCGGGGCCGGGACCGCTCCGATATGGTTACCGTACGGTAGCGCAGGGCCTGCGGAGGATCCTGGGGCCGCGCGAGGAAGGGTCAGCGTCACGATGAGTCATGCCGCGGCGGATAGGTACGCCTGGATCGAGCCGGATGTCGAGGATCTCGGCGGCGGCGTGTACCGGATCCCGCTGCCGCTGCCGATGGACGGGCTGAAGGCGGTCAACGTCTACGCGATCACCGATGCCGGGGGAGTCGACCTGATCGACGCCGGGATCGCGCTGGTCCCGGCCAGAGAACGGCTCACGGCGGCGCTGCGCCAGATCGGCTATGAGCTAGGGGACATCCGCAACTTCTTCGTGACCCACATTCACATCGACCACTACTCCCTCGCCGTGGAGCTGCGGCGCACGTTTCACACCTTGATCTCGCTGGGCGAGGACGAGCGCGCGAACCTGATCGCGACCAGAGAGCTGATGAGCGGCCAGGGCAGCCCGGCCCATTTCTTCGGCTTCGACAGCTTGCGCCGGCTGGGTGCGGGCGAGCTCGAGGCCGGCCTGGCCGCGGCGAGCCGGGACGCTCCCGCGCAGGTCGACTGGGAGGATCCGGACCGCTGGGTGACCGACGGGACCGACCTTGACCTGCGGACGCGGACGCTGCGGGCGGTTCACACCCCAGGTCACACCCGCGGCCACCTCGTCTTCCACGACGCCGCGGCCCAGCTCATGTTCGCGGGCGACCACGTCCTGCCGCAGATCACTCCCTCGATCGGTTTCGAGGCCTCGGGCAACCGGATGGCCCTGCGCGACTACCTCAACTCGCTCAGCCGGACGCTCGCCCTGCCCGATGCCCGGCTGCTGCCTGCGCACGGCCCGGTCACCGCCAGCACCCATGACCGGGTGAAGGAGCTGCTCTCCCACCATGACACCCGCCTGGCGGAGACGTTCAACGCCGTGCAGGCGGGTAGCGCCACCCCGTACGAAGTGGCGAAGGCGATCAAATGGACCAGGCGGGAGCGCCTGTTCAGCGAGCTTGACCTGTTCAGCCAGATCCTGGCGACCAACGAGACCGCCGCGCACCTGGAGGTACTCGCGGTCCGCGGCCAGCTGACTCACGAGGTGTCCGCCGAGGGCACCGACCTCTACCAGGTCCCGGCCCCGCAGAACTAGCTCGTCAGGCCTGCCCGGCACAACACCGCCCAGACATGCCGAGTGCCGGGCCCGGCGGGAGGTCGGGCCCGGCACACGGGCAGAAACGAGCAGGTCTGGCTAGACCGCGAAGTCGAGCAGCGGCTGAGCGCGGCTCGGGTGACGCAGCTTGGACAGCGACTGCTTCTCGAGCTGCCTGATCCGCTCGCGGGTCAGGCCGAGGGCACGGCCGATCTCGTCCAGCGTGTGCGGATTGCCGTCGTACAGGCCGAACCGCATGGCCATGATCGTCGCCTCGCGCGGGGTCAGCGCGTCCAGGGCCGACCGCAGCTGCTCCGCCATCAGCTGGCGGTCGACGAGCTCGGAGGCCTCGGGCGCGTCCACGTCCTCGATCAGGTCACCGATGCTGGTCTCGCCGTCCTCGCCGATGGTGGAGTCCAGGCTGATCGGCTGGCGGCTGGTGCGCAGCAGCTCCTCGATCTGGTCCGGAGTCCGGTCGAGCTCGACCGCGAGCTCCTCGGGAGTCGGCTCCCGGCCGAGCTTCTGGTGCATGTCGCGCTCGACCCGGCTCAGCTTGCTGAGCATCTCGAGCACGTGCACCGGCAGCCGGATGGTCCGNNTTGGTGTAGTCGAACTTCTCGACGGCACGGATCAGGCCCAGGTTCCCTTCCTGCACCACGTCCAGCAGGGACAGGCCCCGGTCGCTGTACTTCTTGGCCACCGACACGACCAGGCGAAGGTTCGCCTCGAGCATGTGGGACTTGGCGCGCCGGCCGTCCTCGGCGATGAGCTCGAGGTCGCGCCGGTAGTTCTCGTCGAGTCCGGTCGCGGACTCCAGCTTGTGCTCGGCGAACAGGCCGGCCTCGATCCGCTTGGCGAGGTCCACCTCCTGCTCGGCCGTCAGCAGGCTGGTGCGCCCGATGGACTTCAGGTAGGTGTGGACCGAGTCGCCCATGGCCGGGGTCTGGTCATCCAGATCCACTTCGGTCAGGCGGTCGGTGTCGCTGAGCGCGGCCGCCTCGGCCTCGAGGTTCACCACGTCGGCGTCGGCTAGGTCGGGCTCGCCGCTCGCTCCCGCGGCCGGGGCCGCGTCGGCGGTCTTACCCGCCCGGGCCGTCGCGGCGGCCGAGCGAGATGCGCGGGCCTTCGGGGGCTTCGGGTCCTCGGCCGGCTCCGGCCGGGGGTCCTCGGTCAGCTCGTTCGCCAGCCGCACCCCTGCCTCACTCAGCTCGCGCAGAATGGACCGTCCCTCGGCCGGCGTGAGACCTGCCTGGTCAAAGGCGGTCCTCAGCTCCGCAAGAGACAGGTGACCCTGGCTTCGCCCGCGCTGGATGAGGTCATCCACTCGGGTCGTGCTCGCCTCGTCATCCGAGTCAGGGATGCGCTCGGCGGTTGACGTTGCCATGGCGATCCGCGGCATGAGACACCTCCCTCCTCCTAGTAACAACGCACGCAATACAGACGTCGTTCATCTGGGCTTCCACCAAGTACCCCTCGCCGCCCCGTACATTCATCGGCGGGGGGACACATTGTGCGGGCACTAATAAGTAACGTTCTCCGCCTCAGTTTGTTCCCGCCGCAGCAGGTCCAGCTTGAGTCGTGCGATGTCGTGCTTACCGCTAGGGAGCATCGGTACGGCGTCGACCATTACGACCCTGCTGGGAGCAGCGTAACGCGGCAGGTGTGATCGCACATGCAGACGGAGCAATTCAAGCGTCGGCGGATTGGCCAGGTCGACGGGTACCACGACCGCGATGACCCGTTCGCCCCATTCCGCGTCGGCTTGCCCCACCACCGCCACGTCCCGGACGCCCGGGCAGGTCTCCAGGACCGCCGCGACCTCGCCGGGGACCACCTTGTGCCCGCCGGTGTTGATCACGTCATCGGCCCGGCCGGCCACGGTCAGCCGCCCGGATTCGTCCACCTGCCCGAGGTCCCCGGTCCGGAAAATGGAGGGGACGGCGGACCCCGAGCGGTACCGGGAGAACAGGACGGGGCCGGCGATCCAGATCCGGCCCCTGGCGCCGGCTTCGGCGGAGGTCAGGTCATCGTCGTCGCGGATCTCCACCCGCACGCCGTCCAGCGGCCGTCCGTCGTAGACGCAGCCGCCGCAGGTCTCGGTCATGCCGTAGGTGGTCACGACGGGAACGCCCGCGGCCCGCGCGTCCTGGAGCAGGCTCTGCGGCGCGGCGGCCCCGCCCAGCAGGACCGACTTGAACCCGGCGAGCGGCGTCGGTAGATCGCCTGGCCGGCGTGGGGCATCCAGCAGCCGCCGGAGCTGGACCGGAACCAGCGAGACGTGCGCGCAGCCCGAACCGGCCACGGTCTCGGCGTCCGCGCGGGCGGCCAGCACCGGTTCGGTGCCGCTGACCAGCGAGCGGACCAGCACACCGATCCCGGCGATGTACGTGGCCGGCAGGCAGCACAGCCAGCGCTGGCCAGGCCGGGCGCCGACCCGGGCCAGCGAGGCCCGGGCCGAATGCAGCAGCGCGGCCGCGCTGAGCTCCACCCCCTTGGGCGTGCCGGTGGAACCCGAGGTGCCGATGATGACCGCCGTACCTTCGGCCACCCCCATTTTCCCGGCCGAACGAGCCGTGGTGACACCGTCGGTGTCCTCGATCGTGTCCGGGGCGAACGCGGTGATCAGCTCGGCCAGCCGGGCCTGGGGCAGGCTCGCGTCCAGCGGCAAGATGGCGGGCCCGCTGCCGTCGAGCGCGGCGGCGAGCAGCTCCACCAGCCGGGGGCCGGTGCGCTCGACCAGGACCGCGTGCAAAGAACGCATTGTCACGATCGTTAAGGTTAGAACCCTGACTCAGGGAGGATGCGAGTGATCGAATGGCAGCGGTCTGGTCCGGAACCCGGAAAGGACTATTCGGATATCTTCTATGAGACCGCCGAAGGCATCGCGAAGATCACCATAAACCGGCCTGAAGTGCGAAACGCGTTCCGGCCGACGACCTTGTTCGAACTTTCGAACGCGTTCAACGTCGCGCGCGACGATCCCGGCATCGGTGTGATCATTCTCACCGGCGCGGGGGACAAGGCGTTCTGCTCGGGCGGCGACCAGAAGATCCGCGGTGACGACGGCTACGTCGACGACCACGGCGTGGGGCGCCTCAACGTGCTCGACCTTCAGGTGCAGATCCGGCGCACGCCCAAGCCGGTGATCGCGATGGTGGCCGGCTACGCCATCGGCGGCGGGCACGTCCTGCACGTCTGCTGCGACCTGACCATCGCCGCGGACAA
>PMOU01000491.1:0-1499 GCA_003161205.1 Actinomycetota bacterium
GCCAACCCGGTGCTCAGCGCGCGCAGCACGTCCCGCCCGATCCAGAACACCGGACACGGCGACCTGATCGCCACGCCGGACGGCGGCACGGCGCTGGTCCTGCTCGGCGTGCGCCCGCTCGGCCTGACCCAGTCGTTCTCACCGCTGGGCCGGGAAACATTCATCACGCCGGTCTCCTGGACCGACGGATGGCCGCAGCCAGAACCCGTGCTGCTGGCCCCGCGGGACACCGTCGATGAGGAGGTCTTCGACTTCGCTGACCCGTCGGCGCTGGCGGACCCGGGCTGGCTGGCGGTCCGCACGACACCGGGGTCGGTCGCGTCGGTCACCGGCGGCCGGCTGTCGATCACCGGCCGGACCGGGCTGGACGACGCGCGCCCGCAGTTCGTCGGCCGCCGCCAGCGGCACCTGTCCGCCGCGGTGTCGGTCACCGTCGACGCTTCCGGCGGGTCGGGCGGACTCGCCGCCCGCTACGACGAGGACCACTGGTTCGCCCTGGAGGCACGCGGAACGGTCGTCACGGCCCGGGCCCACGTCGCCGGCCTCGCGCAGAGCTGGTCGGCAACCGTCCCGGCCGGCGACGTCGAGCTTCGCATCGAGCTGACCCCTCCCCCGCCGGCTGGCTTCAACGCCGCGGCCATGGGCGGTGACCGCATCCGGCTGCTGGCCGCCGGCACGCTGATCGCCGAGCTCGACGGGCGGTACTGGACCGCGGAGACCTGCGCGTCCTTCACCGGGCGGGTCATCGGGGTCTACGCCGCCGCGGGCACGGTCCGCTTCGCGGATTTCCGGTACTGGGGCACCGAGGCCTGATGGACGGTATCGGCTTCGGTGCCGCCTATTACGCCGAGTACCAGCACCACCCCGACATCGAGGCCGACTTCGAGCTGATGACCAAGGCCGGCTTCTCGGTGATCCGGGTGGGCGAGTCGGTCTGGTCGACCTGGGAACCGCAGGACGGACGGTTCGAGCTCGACTGGCTCGAGCCGGTCCTGGACGCCGCGCATCGGCACCACATCGGGGTGATACTGGGCACGCCGACCTACGCGGTCCCGCTGTGGCTGGCCCGGCGTTACCCCGAGATCGCCGCCGAGACGGCGGCCGGGCACCGGGTCGGCTGGGGCGCGCGGCAGGAGGTGAACTTCGTGCACGCCGCCTACCGGTTCCACGCCGAGCGGGTGATCCGGCAGGTGGTGGGCCGTTACGCCGACCACCCGGCCATCACCGGCTACCAGGTCGACAACGAACCGGGCCTGCGGCTGCTCTACAACGCCGATGTCTTCGACAGGTTCACCGGCTGGCTGCGCCGCCGCTACGGCACCGTTGACCGGCTCAACTCCGAGTGGGGGCTGGTGTACTGGTCACACCGGCTGTCGCGGTGGAGCGATCTGTGGCGCCCGGAGGGCAACTTCCAGCCGCAGTACGACCTGGCCTGGCGGCGCTTCCAGGCCGAGCTGGTCACCGAGTTCATCGGCTGGCAAGCCGCCATCGTCCGCGAG
>PMOU01000491.1:1573-7390 GCA_003161205.1 Actinomycetota bacterium
TCGTCCGCGGGCCGTGGGCGGTCACCCAGCTCGCGGACCTCATGTACTCCTCCAAGCAGGCTCCGTTCCTGGTCACCGAGACCAACGCCGGCTCGATCGGCTTCTCCGCCATGAACGAGTCCCCCTACGACGGCCAATGGCGCCAGCTGGCCTGGCTGCTCGTCGCCCGCGGGGCACGTCTCATCGAATACTGGCACTGGAACACACTGCCGTTCGGCACCGAAACGTACTGGGGCGGCGTGCTTCCGCACAGCGGCATCCCCGGCCGCGCCTACCGCGAGATCGCCCGGATCGGCCAGGAACTGCGCGAGGCCGGGGGTGCCTTTGCCGCCGCCGAGCCCGACTTCGACGTCGCGGTGCTCTACGACTCCGATAGCAAGTTCGCCTTGTCCACGCAGGGGCCGCTGCGGGGTGACTCTTTCCTGGCCGATCCCGACTCCTACCGTCGTATCCTCGCGGCCTTCTCCCGCGGCATCTTCGACGCCAAGCGGCAGCAGCGGCTCGTCCGGCCGCAGCACCTGCTGCCGTCCCGGGGCGGCGAGCACGACGCCGCCGACGCGGCGGCGCGCTATCCCGTGCTGGTCGCCGCCGCGTTTTACACCGCGGCCGACGAGGACCTGGACTTCCTGATCGACTACGCCCGCGCCGGGGGACACCTCGTCGTCGGACCGCGCACAGGCTACGGGGACGCAGAGGGGAGAGCCCGAACGCAGCGGGCGCCGGCCCGGATCATCGACGCGGCGGGCGTCTGGTCCGAGGAGATGGCTTCGCTGCCGTCGCCGGTGCCCGTGCACGGCTCGTTGCGGGGATCGGCGACCGGATTCGCCGAGGGGCTCGTGGCCACGGAGGCGAAGGTCCTCGCCTCGTATCAGCATCCGCACCTCGGCCGCTGGGCCGCCGTCACGACCAAAGCCGCCGACGCGGGCCGGATCACCGTGGTCGGTACCGTCCCGGATCAGGATCTAGCCGCCGACCTGGTGCGGTGGCTGGTCCCGCATGCGGTGGACGGGTGGACCACCGACGACTCCGTCACCGTCTCCACCAGCACCGACACGAGCTCCGCGACCCAGCTGCACGTCCTGCACAACTGGAGCTGGGACGAGGCGACGGCTGCTCCGTCCCGCCCGATGACCGACCTGCTGGGCGGCGAGCGCCATCTGGCCGGGGAGAAGATCGCGCTCGGGCCGTGGGACGTCCGGCTCCTCCGCAGCGACGAGACACCGGTGCAGGACCCTGCGCACCGGCGAGAGGACTGATCCGCAGATGTTGCCCGCAGATCCAGGGGGAGCCCGCCGGTTTCACGAAGTCCGCGCACGGCTGGCGGGACTCTCACCCGCCGAAGCCGCACCCGCCCTGCGCGAGATGGCCCAGCGCGTGCGCCACGACGACCTGCACATGGTCTACCGCGCGGGGATCGGTCACCTCGGCGGTGACTTCTCGGTGACCGACATTCTCGTCACCCTGTACGCCGGCGTGCTCAACGTCGATCCGATGCATCCGCTGTCCGCTGAGCGCGATCGGCTCGTGCTCAGCAAGGGCCATACGGCGGGCGCCCTGTATGCCACCCTGGCGCGCTGCGGTTTTTTCTCCCGCCAGGAGCTGAAAACCTTCGCCGCACCGGAGTCCGCGCTCAACGGCCATCCGAACAGGACCAAGGTGCCCGGGGTGGAGACCAATACGGGTCCGCTGGGGCATGGCTTCCCGGTGGCGGTCGGGATAGCGCTGTCCGCGCGGCTGCAGGCCTCGCCCCGCCGCACGTTCGTGGTGCTCGGCGACGGAGAGCTGCAGGAAGGCAGTAACTGGGAGGCCGCGATGACGGCCGCCCACTACGGCCTGTCCTCGCTGTTCGCCGTCGTCGACCGGAACCGGCTCCAGCAGGGCGCGCGGACCGAGGAAACCAGCCAGCTCGAACCGCTGGCCGCCAAGTGGGCCAGTTTCGGCTGGGAGGTCCGCGAAGCCGATGGTCACGATCACGCGCAACTGCTGAGCACCTTCCGGCAGCCGGGTACGACGCGGCCGGTCTGCGTGATCGCGCACACCGTCAAGGGGAAGGGGGTCTCCTTCATGGAGGATCGCGTCGAGTGGCATCACAAGGTGCCGAGCGCGGATCAAGTCCAGATCGCGATTCAGGAGCTGTCGGCATGAGCCAGCAGACGCAGGCCGCCGTGCTGCACGACTGCCGGGAAGCCTTCGCGGACACCCTCATCGCGCTGGCGCGCGACGACGAGCGGATCGTCGCCGTCTGCAACGACTCGGTAGGGTCGAGCAACCTGACCAAGTTCAAGGCCGAGTTCCCGGACCGGCTGATCAACGTCGGCATCGCCGAACAGGACCTGGTGGGCGTGGCCGCCGGGCTCGCCAACGGCGGCCTGATCCCCTTCGCCAGCGCCGCCGCGCCCTTCCTCACCGGCCGGGCGCTCGAGCAGATCAAGGCGGACGTGGCCTACAGCCAGGCGCGCGTCGTCCTGTGCGGACAGAGCCCGGGCCTGGCCTACGGCCAGCTGGGCCCCACGCACCACTCGATCGAGGATCTCTCGTGGCTGCGTGCCGTCGCCGACCTTCCGGTCGTCGTACCAGCCGACCCCGCTCAGACCGCCCAGGCCGTCCGCTGGGCCGCGGCCAATCCCGGCCCGAGCTACCTGCGCGTCCCCCGGTTCCCGGTGCCCGACGTGACCCCTCCCGGCTCGCCCTTCCAGCCGGGCCGGGCGCTGCACCTCACCGACGGGGACGACGTTGCGATCATCGCGACCGGGACCATGGTCTCCCGCGCGCTGCAAGCCGCCGAGTCGCTGAGGAAGGAGGGAATCGCGGCCCGCGTCCTCAACGTCGTCTTCGTGGAGCCGCTGGACACCGAGGCCGTCCTGGCCGCGGCGGCCCAGACCAGGGGGATCGTCACCGCCGAGGAGGCCACCACGACCGGCGGTCTCGGGGCCGCGGTGGCGTCGCTGACCGCGCAGCAGCGGCCGACGCACCTGCGCATTCTCGGGGTGCCACGCTCATTCGCGCCCACCGGGAGCGTGACATTCCTCCTCGAGCATTTCGGCCTGACCGCTGGTCACATCGCCGCCGCCGCACACGACATCATGACCCATGCCGCACGCTGACCCGCTCATCCTGGCCATCGACCAGGGCACGAGCGCGACGAAAGCCGCCCTGGTCAATCAGGCCGGGGAGGTGGTGGCGCGGGCCGCCGCCGACGTCGGAGCGCAGCACCCTCGCCGCGGCTGGGTCGAGCAGTCCCCGGCCGAGATCTGGGACAGCCTGCGCACGTCGGTCCGGGCCTGCCTCAGCGGCGCAGACTCCAGCCGGATCGCCGCTATCGGGCTGAGCACCCAGCGGGAATCCCTGCTGCTCTGGGACCGCCGGACCGGACAGCCCCACTCTCCCCTGATCAGCTGGCAGGACCAGCGCACCGCGACCATGTGCCGGGAGTACGCACCTGCTGCCGCTACCGTCAGGAAGATCAGCGGGCTGCCCCTGGACCCGATGTTCTCCGCCACCAAAGCCCGCTGGCTTCTCGATCATTTTGATCCCGACCGGACCCGGGCTGGCCGTGGCGACCTGTGCCTGGGCACCGTTGACGCCTGGCTCTTGCGCCAGCTGACCGGCCAGCACCAGATCGAGGTCGGCAATGCCTCACGTACCCAGCTGATGGACATCCAGACGTGCCAGTGGTCCCCGCAGCTCCTCGACCTCTTCGGCGTGCCAGCGCAGGCGCTCCCGGACATCGTCAGCTCCGTCGGGCCCTTCGGCCCGCGCCTCGACGACGAAGGCCTGCCGGTCAGGGCGCCGGTCCTGGCGGTCATGGGCGACTCGCACGCCGCGTTGTTCGGCCATGGGGGCTGGCGCAAGGGCCTGGTCAAGGCGACCTACGGGACCGGATCATCGGTCATGGCCGCTTCCCCGGAGCGAGCTGACCCGGCCTCCGGACTCTGCGAGACGATCGCCTGGCAGATCGACGCTGAGCCCGCACGAGCCGTCGAGGGCAACATCCGGTCCAGCGGGGCCACCCTGTCCTGGCTCGCGCAGCTGACATCGGCCTCCCCCGCCGAGCTCGCGTCGATCGCGGCCCACGCCGAGGCGGACGGCGTGCACCTCGTGCCGGGTTTCAACGGGCTAGGTGCGCCCTGGTGGGATCCGCAGGCCACGGGCCTGCTGACCGGCCTGACGCTAGGAACAACGCGGGAGAACGTCGCGCGCGCGGCGCTTGAGTCCATTGCCTTGCAGGTCAACGATCTCGTGCTGGCGGTGCGCGAGGCGACCGGCCAAGCCAGCGTGCTGTCCGCCGACGGCGGACCGGCCGCCAACTCATCGCTGATGCAACTGCAGGCGGACCTCAGCGGGATACCGGTGCGGCGCCCTCAGACGGCGGATCTGTCGGCGCTCGGGGCCGCCCACCTCGCAGGCCTCGCCGCCGGGCTGTGGAGCCTGGCGGACCTCGCTGCGCTCCCGCGGCCGCACGACGAATTCACGCCCGTCACGAGCAGGAACTGGCGGGACGGCGAAGTCGCCGCCTGGCGCGCGGCGATNNCCGCGCGCGCTACCAGCCCCAGTAACCGAGAAAACCCGATGGAGGATCTATGACCCCCGAGCCGCAGTACGGAGCCGGGCTCTGGCACTTCGCGCAGTACGTGGACCGCTACGCGACCGACGGATACGGACCACCCGTCACCACCCTGGAGGCGATTGACCTGGCCGGCCAGGTCGGCGATCTCGCCGTCGTCGATATCACCTACCCGTTCAACCCGCCCGGCCTGCCGGTAAGCGACGTCGCCGCGGCCCTGAAGCGCAACGATCTGCGCGCCATCGGCATCACGCCGGAGATCTACACCCGCGAGTTCTGCCGGGGAGCCTTCACCAATCCGGATCCCGCCGTGCGCGCGCGGGCTATCGACCTGGTCAACCAGGCCGCCGACGTCGCGCGAGAGCTCGAGTGCGACTACGTCAAGCTCTGGCCCGGGCAAGATGGGCACGACTATCCGTTCCAGGTCGATCATGGCCAGATCTGGTCTTACGCGGTCACCGGGTTGCGGTCACTGGCGCAAGGCCATCCAGAGATGCGCTTCGCTATCGAGTACAAGCCGCGCGAGCCACGCGTGTCGATGTTCTTCTCCTCAGCCGCGAAGACGCTGCTGGCCATCGAGGACATGGATGTCGGCAACGTCGGCATCCTGCTGGACTTCGGCCACTCACTGTACGGGGGAGAATCCCCGGCCGAAGCGGCTCGCCTTATCCACTCACGCGGCCTGCTCTACGGAATCGACGTCAACGACAATTTCCGGGGCTGGGACGACGACCTGGTCGTCGGCTCGGTGCACCTCACCGAAACCCTGGAGTTCTTCTACACGCTCCGCGAGTGCGGCTGGGAGGGTGTCTGGCAGCTGGACCAGTTCCCGTTCCGAGAAGATTCTGTCGAGGCGGCCCGCGAGGGAATCGACACGATGCGCAGTATCCACCGCGCGCTCGATCTGCTCGATGTCCCGGCCCTGCGGGATGCTCAGGCCCGGCAGGATGCCCTGGCCGCTAACAGAATCGTCCGGCGGGCGCTCTTGAGCTGCGAGCCGAGGACTGACAGGCGGTAGAGCGTCCATATCCATGACNNAAGAGGAAGGAATTTGCTACCACCCGAGAGACAATGCCATGCAGATGACCGCTCACCGGCTCACGTCACTGTGGACCACGGTCCGCACCCAGCTTCGCGACAGCCGTGAGGCGCACGCCGCCCAGGCTCCGCTCGAGCGGGGACCCGCCCGCTACAACGCCCCGGACGTCCTGATTGACCCGAGCAACGTACTGGGCCATCGGATCTGAGCTACC
>PMOU01000491.1:7481-7675 GCA_003161205.1 Actinomycetota bacterium
CCGCCAACGGCGCTTCAGGCCGCGGCGAGGCGCGGGTATATCCGGCGGGCGTTGAGCTCGTAGACCCGGTCCCGGTCGGCGGGCGGCAGGTCGAGGGCGTCGACGTACCGGCGGGTGTCGTCGAAATGGTGCCCGGTCTGCGGGTCGATGCCGCGGACCGCTCCGATCATCTCCGAGCCGAACACGATGTTGCC
>PMOU01000491.1:7740-7931 GCA_003161205.1 Actinomycetota bacterium
GAGCCGGTGGCGTGGAAAGCGGGGTTGGTCACCGCGGACACGTGCACCATGGCCGGCACGTCGAGCTCGGCCATCGCCTCGTAGAACGGGTACCAGGACCGGTCGGTCAGCGGCGGAGACGTCCAGTGGCCCCCGCTCGGATCGGGATTGAGGTTGCAGCCCACGAAGCCGAGTTCCCGCACGCACCGGCG
>PMOU01000135.1 GCA_003161205.1 Actinomycetota bacterium
CTGCACGTGGCCCCGGGCGGATCATGCCAGGACAGCACGGGAGCGTACGGCCGGTGGTTCGGCTCGCTGGAGCACGACACCGTGCTGATCCGCCCCGATTCTTACGTGTTCGGCACGGCGACAGGTCCCGGCGCGGCCGCCGGGCTGGTCACCGCGCTGCGCTCGGCGCTGGCCGCTCCGGCCCGCGCCGCTGAACCGGACTGAAGGAGACGCGATTGAGGGGTTCTTTCCCGGCGATAACCGGAGCCGCGAGCGCGTGCCCGCCGTCGCGCAGCCAGGAGCAGCTGTGGGACGGCTTCTTCGCCCAGCACTACCGNNGGCGGGTGTTCATGTCGGCGGGGATCCGCCACCGGCACTGCGCGGTCGATCCGGTTCAGGAGGACGTGTCCGCCTGGACGACCGGACGGCGGATGGCGCGGTACGTGGACGAGGCGGTCCCGCTCGCGGCGGACGCGGTGACCAGGGCGCTGGCCGCGGCGGACCTGAGCCCCAGCCAGGTCGGACTGCTGGCCGTGGTTTCCTGCACCGGCTACGCCACACCCGGCGTTGATCTCCAGGTGGCGGCCAAGCTGGGCTTCCCGGCGTCCCTGCAGCGGCTGTTCATCGGCCACATGGGCTGTTACGCGGCGGTGCCCGGACTAGGGGCGGTCGCCGACTACGTGACGGCCCGCCAGCAGCCCGCCGTGCTGGCCTGCGTGGAGCTATCCAGCCTGCACCTGCAGCCGCCGACGGCCGACCTGGAACAGATCGTGGCGCACGCGCTGTTCAGCGACGCGGCCGCCGCCGTGGTGGTGGAGCCCGCGGCGGCAGGCCTGGCGGTGGTCGACGTCGCCGCGCATACCATCGCGGACGCCGCGTCGCTGATGACCTGGTCCATCACCGACACCGGCTTCCGGATGACCCTGGACCGCCAGGTACCCGACGTCCTGGCCCGGCACGTCGGGCCGGCCGTAGACGACCTGCTGGCCCGCAACGGACTGCGCCGCGGCGACGTGCAGGCGTGGGCCGTCCATCCCGGCGGCCCCCGCATCCTGGACGTGGTCGCCGACCGGCTCGGCCTGGCCGAGGGCGACCTGGCCGGGTCCCGGCACGTCCTGGCCGAGCACGGCAACTGCTCGTCGGCGACCTTGCTGCTGGTGCTGGAGGAGCTCCGCCGCCGGCCGCTGGCGCCGGGCGCACCGGTGGTCGCCATGGCGTTCGGCCCCGGCCTGACGCTGTACGCCTGCCTGCTGCGGTGGACGGAGGCTGGCTCGGAGGTGGCTGGGGGCAGGTTCGGCCATGACCTGATCATCTCGCGGTCTTAGCGTGAGCGGGGGGTCAGGTGCCGGTGAGCCAGACTCGATCAGAAAATGAAAGCTCCTAGGCACGCTGGCCCAGAAGCGACGCTGGGGCCATCCGGACGACTCCGGGTGGCCCCAGCGATTCGTGCTAACTCTTTCCTAGAGCTGGCTGCCCTAGAACCTAAGGTGGAAGGCCCGGATGTAGTTGTTGGGGGACCCGACGCCGGTCGCGTCGCTGTACCCGCCCTTCGCCTGCAGCGCGCTTTCCAGGGTCACCGTGATGCTGGGGAGCGCCGGGGATCCCGTGCCCAGCGCGCCCGCCGGGATCGCCGGGAAGGTGACGTTGGTGCCGGTGTAACCGTCCACGCCCAGTCGGCGCAGATAGGTCACCAGCGGAAGCGTCTCGTTGTAGGGGTCGGTGTAGTTCGACCGGACCTCGTAGGACGTGGCGCCGCCCGGGTTGTCGGTGATGTTGTGGAACGCGCTCGGGTCCACCGCGTCCAGCCCGTAGATCGCCGGGTTGGCGAAGCCGATCGGGAACCCAGCGGCCTGCTCGGCGTCCGCCTCGATGCCCGCGAAGGCCGGGGAGGCGAGGCTGGTGCCGCCGATCCGGCTGATGTAGAACTTCTCGGGACCGGGCACGCCTTGCGCGTTGTCCGGCCCGTAGAGGGTCTCACCGATCGCGATGCCGGTCGCCGGGTCGGCTAGCGCCGACACGTCCGGGATCACGCGCCGCGGGCTGCTGGCCGTGGTCAGGCTCTCGTTGTAGCCCAGGGTGACCGTCCCGTAGGTGGCGGTCCCGGTGTTGTAGGTGATCGGCGTGCTCGTCACCTCGGTCTCGGCGAGCGTCGTCGGCACCGCGTCCTTCTGGTACCACGGCTGGGCGTAGGCGTAGGCCACTCCGCCGCCGCTCGAGCCGTCGTAGTCGCCGTTCTCGACCTCGTCGAGGGTGTCCGTCGGGGCGTAGGTCCAGCTGCTCTTCCCCTTGGAGCTGACCGCCAGCGGGTTGAGGAAGGTGCCCCAGGCGGTCTCGGACTCGTAGTTCTCGTCCTTGCCGATCGCGAGGCTGGTGCCGCCGACCGAGGTCACCCACGGGCTGGAGGTCGGGTAGTCGACCTCGACCTGATCGGTGGCGTCCTCGTAGTTCGGGTCCTCGTAGCCGCTGTCGCCGGAGGAGAAGAAGAACCCGATGCCCTCGGCCGCGCCGGCCTCGAACAGCTGGTCATAGACCGGGACCAGCGATTCCTGGTCGTAGGGCTCGCCCCACGAGTCGGTCACGACGGACGCCGCGTGGGTGTTGACGACGTACGCGACCGCGTTGCCCAGGCCCTCGTCAGTGCAGTCGGACGCGCCGACGTAGGTGATGTTCGCGTCCGGCGCGACGCCGTGCACGGACTCGACGTCCAGCGTCGACTCTCCGTACCAGCCGGAGGCGCCGCAGTCAACGGGATCGGAGGCCAGAGCGTCATCCCAGGTGCTCGCCCCGGGGTGCAGGACCGTCTTGAACTGGCCCTTCGCGAACGGCTTGTCCAACGCCGGGTCGCCGCCGGGCCGGCCGGCCGCCCACTTGGCGTACTCGTCGGCATCCGACTCCAGGGTCGGCGGGATGTAGGCGTCGATGATCGCGACCGTCACGCCCTTGCCGGTCTCGCCGGAACGGGCCACGTTGTACGCGCCGCGGATCTGGGCCGGGGTGTAGCCAGTGACGGTCCAGGGCTGGGCCTGGCCGTTCACGGTCGGGATCGCCGTCGTGGTGCCCGCCACCGTTCCGTACGTGCCGGACGCCACCTTCTGGGCGTAGTACGCCGATGACCACGGCGCGACGAAGTAGTTCTGGGCCGGCGGCGGCAGGGTCTCGCCCGGCGTCGCCTGGTGCTTGACGCTGTCGAGGCCGGTCACTGTCAGCACGTCGCTGCCAATGGAGGCCGGCACGGAGGCGACCTGCTCCGGCGCCCAGAACCTCTGGACCTGCTTCTTGGTGCCCACCGGGGTGCCCACCTGGTAGCTGCCGAACTTCACGCCGAACGCCTGCGCGATCGCGCTTGGCGTGCCAGTCACCTGGACGTACGCGCCGAAGCCTGAGGTCACGTCGCCGACGCCCAGCCCGTTGCTGGCGGCCCAGCCCTCAACCGCCTGCGCCTCCGCGGCCGTCGGCGCGAAGCGGGTCCTCGCCTGGTCCGCCGTCAGGTACTGGTGGTACTGCCCGGTGCCAGGGGTGGAGACCGCCTCCGCGAAGGCCGTCAGGGCCGCCGCGTCCCTGTCGGCCAGGTAGACGTCGGCGGTGATATGCGCCGGCAGGGCCGGCGCCGTTTTCTGCAGGGCCTTCGCGGTCGCCAGTCCTGTCTGGGTCCCGGCGAGCGCCACGCGGCCGTTGTCCGGGTTGACCGAGGCCGAGGCGGTGGCGGACGCCACGATGCTGCCGCCAACGGCCAGCAAGGAGGCAACCCCTGCCACGCCGAGGGCGCGCAAACGTGTCACTTTTTTCACCAGGAAATACCTCTCACGTGCGTGACGGGAGTCCTCGCGCGCCGGTAATACCGATCAGGCGCCAAGGCCGATGACGTAAATCCGGGGCATACGCTAGCAGGGACGAGCAGGGGCAAAATGGGGAAACCTGTCACGCGCCGGTAACGAAACAGGGCTATTTTGCCGTAATTGCCTCTGTCCAGCGCTAATCGATAACGACCAGGCTATTCGGCGCAGCACGACCGGGACCCCAGGTCACGCGGCACGGCCCGTTCGGAAAAAATGATCTTGAATTTGACGGAACGGCGGTGGTTACTGTGCTCCGTAAGGTCAGGTGCCGGTGAGCCAGACGAAGCTCCACGGCGGCAGCTCGATCCGGCCGGCGCTGACGGTGAGCTGGCCGGTGGTGGAGTGCACGTGCGCGGGCTGGTCCAGGCCGGCGCGGGCGATGATCCCGGCGTCGGGCCACTGGGTGACGTCGCTGACGTTGGTGAGCGACAGGAACGGGGCGCTGCGCGGGTGCACCCGGCGGTAGGCCAGCACGCTGCGGTTCTCGGTCGGCAGGAGCTCGGTGCGGCCGCCCGAGCGCAGCGCGAGCAGTGAGCGCCGCGCGGCGGCCATGCCCCGGATCGCGGCGAACACCCGGCCCTCGATCGAGTCCGGATCGTGGCGCCGGGCGGCTACGGCCCAGTCCATCGGCGGCCGGTGCATCCACCGGTTGTCGTGCTCGTGCGCCGGGTCCTGCGCCCAGGCCGGGTCGTTGCGCAGGGCCAGCTCGTCACCGGAGTAGATGAGCGGGATGCCGCCGAAGGAGAACGCGACGGCGTACATCGACTCGAGCCGCCTGATGGCGGCGGTGAGCGCGGCGGAGTCACCGGCGGCCAGCGCGGCCTCGATGCCGCACAGCGACGCGGCGCTGCCGGAGATGCGGGCATCACCGGTCGCCGGGTTGTCCTGGAATCGCGCGCCCCGGGCGAACGAGCCGGGGAAGCGGCCGGAATAGAACTCGGACAGGAAGCGCCGGTGGGAGAAGCCGTCCAGGCCCACGGCGGCGGCGTCGGCGTCGGACACCGCCCAGCCGATGTCGTCGTGGCAGCGGACGTAGGTGACCCACGAGGCGGTCGCGGGGGCGGGACGGCGGTGCGTGAGCGCGCGTTCGGCCAGCCGGACATCGCGGGTGGCCAGGCTCGACCAGAGCATCACCATGAGCTGGTTGTCGTAGGCCAGGTCGCATTCCGGGCGGTACCGCTCGTGGCCGCCGAGGTACTGGACGAGCATCTCCGGGCTGACGATCGCCTCGGCCTTCAGGGCCAGGCCGGGCGCGGCGAGCCGGGTCAGCGCCCGGAAGGCCTGAACGAGCAGGTGGGCTTCGGGCTGGTTCTGGCAGTCGGTGCCCATCCGCTTCCACAAGAACGGCGCCGCGTCCAGGCGCAGGACGTCAATGCCCCGGTTGGCCAGCGTGAGCATGGTGCCGAGCATGGCCCGGAACACCGCCGGGTTGGCGTAGTTCAGGTCCCACTGATAATCGTGGAAGCTGGTCCACACCCAGCCCAGCTCCGGGACCTCGGTGAAGCTGCCCGGCGCCAGGTCGGGAAACACCTCGGGCAGCGTGCGCTCATAGGCATCCGGCTCGGTCCGGTCCGGGTAGACCAGGTACATGTCGCGGTAAGCGGGCTCGCCGGCCGCCGCCTTGCGGGCCCATTCGTGCTCCCGGGCGGTGTGGTTGAGCACCAGGTCGACGCACAAGACCATGCCGCGCTCGTGCAGGTCGGCGGCGAGCTCCTGCAGATCGGCCATCGTGCCGACCCGCGGATCCACCGAGTCGTAGTCCGCCACGGCGTAACCGCCGTCGTTCTCCCCCTCCCGCGGCCGCAGCAGCGGCATCAGGTGCAGGTACGTGACGCCCAGCTCCACCAGGTAATCCAGGTGCTGCCTGACCCCGGCGAGCGAGCCGGCGAACCGGTCGGCGTAGCAGACGTAGCCGATCATGCGGGACCGCTGGAACCAGGCCGGATCGATCTCGCGGCGCCGATCGAGCCGCCGGAGCATGGCGGGCCGCTCGGCCGCGGCCCGCAGCGCGTCGAGCACGAGGTCGGTGGCGAACGCGCCGGCATCGGTGACGCCGCCGTAGACCTGGCTGAGCGGCCCGACGATGTCGAAGGACAGCTGCTCGAGCCGCGCCAGGAACGCGTCCGCTTCGGTCGCGCCCAGCCGCGACCTGGCCTCAGACTCGACCGCGGGACCCAGCTCGGGCACGCACGACTCCTTAGGGCAGCGGCCTTTCCTTAGACGGGGGGCCTTGCCGAGACCTTACCGGGCGCCTCGGCCTGGGCCTTTGCCGGGGAGTTTGGCGGGGAGTTTGCCGGGGCCTTTGCCGGCGCCTTTGCCGGGGAGCTTGCTGGCCATCAGCCGGCGCAGGCGCACGATCTCCGTGTCCCGCGCCTCGAGCACCGGCTCGATGACGTTCATGGCGGCGTGGACGGCCGCCTCGAGATCTCCGGCGAGGCCATAGCGCAGGAAACTGCGACCCAGCGCCCGCCGGAGCAGGTCGGCGGTGACCGTCAGCAAATCGGCCGGATCTTTATGCGGCCCGGGGCTTTGGGTCCGGGCGGCCGGGCGGGCCCGCCGCCTAGGCGCGGGAGGGACGTCGGGCTCAGTGCCGCCGGGCACGGCGAACAGCGGGGTCATGCCCCCCGGCTGCGGCCGGGCGGGCGCGCGGCGGCGTTTTGGCGGGATCGGCTCAGGGAGCATTGGCGTGCCCTTCGGCATCCAGGGTTGTCCTCACCTTGCTAATGCTCCCCCTTTGTCGCCTTCATGCCATAGATGTCCAGGTCACACGGCGTGTCATCAATAACCCGCAGCGTCCCTTCCGGCGCTTTCCGCGCATTCTCCGGTGGCAATAACCGGCTCCCTCTCACCACCCCGCTCGGGACGAATTCGGGTCGCCCGATAAGCCTTATATACATTCTTTCTCGAGGCTTATATATCGGCGCGGCCTCACAGCGCCGATTCGTTGCCGGCCCGGCGTCCCTCAGTGGTACCGGATTCGGAATCGATACCGGAATCGGCGTCGGCGCGGCGGGGCGCGGGAATCCGGCTGAGGGCATTTCGTACCCGGCTCAGCAGCGCCTCTTCGGTGAAGGGTTTTCCCAGGATGTCGTAGTGCGGCGCGGGTACGCCGTGGGTGTCCAGGATCGGCTGGGCGTAGCCGGACATGAAAAGAGCCGGGACGCCGGGCCGGATGGCGCCGATCCGGGCCGCGACTTCGTTGCCCAGCATCTCGGGCATGACCACGTCGGTGAGCAGGAGATCGATCGCCTGAGCCGGATCGCCGGCCCGGCGCACGGCCTCGGCGCCGCCGCTGACCACGCAGACCTGGTAACCGTTGCGGGTCAGGATGCGGCTGGTCAGCTCGCGCAGGCTTTCCTCGTCCTCGACGACCAGGATCGTCTCGCCGTGCCCCCGCAGGTCGTCACCGCCGGCGTCCGGAGCCAGGTCAGGCGCGACGTCTTCGTCGGTGGCCGGGAGGAGCACGCTGATGGTGGTGCCCAGCCCCGGTTCGGAGTAGACCTCGATGGTGCCGCCGGCCTGGGTCACGATGCCGTAGACCGTCGCTAGGCCGAGGCCGGTGCCGCGGCCCTTCGGCTTGGTCGAGAAGAACGGCTCGAAGACCCGGTCCGCGGTCGCCCGGTCCATGCCCGTGCCGGTGTCGGAGACCCGGAGGCGGGCGTACCGCCCAGGCGTAAGCCCTGGCCGGCCGGTCGCGTAGGTCTCGTCGACCTCGGTATTGCCCGTGTCGATGGTCAGGCGGCCGCCGCCGGGCATCGCGTCCCGCGCGTTCACGGCCAGGTTCACCAGGACCTGCTCGAGCTGGCCACGGTCGGCCTTGACCCGCCACAGGTCGGGTTCCGGCGTGATGACCAGGTCGATGTGCTCCCCCAGCGTGCGGCGAAGCAGCTGGCCGGCCTCGGTGACCGACTCGTTGAGGTCCAGGACTTCCGGGCTGGTCGCATCGTGGCGGGAGAAGGTCAGGAGCTGGCGGGTCAGCCGGATCGCCTGCCGCGCGGCCGCCCGGACCTGCTCGATGTCCTCGAGGACGGGCGCGAGCCTGGCGTCCGCCTGGGCGACTGACTCGACCGTCTCGGCGGTGAAGTCGGCATAGCCCTGGATCACATTGAGCAGGTTGTTGAAGTCGTGCGCGACCCCGCCGACAAGCTGCCCGAGGCTCTCCAGCCGCTGCGACTGCTGCTGTCGCCGCTCGGTGCGCTCGTGCTCCGCGGCGGCCCGTAGCCGCTCCCGCTCGGCTTCCATGGTCAGTCGCTCGGTGACATCGCGGATCGCGGCCATGACCAGCATCCCGCCATCCGTAGGCAGGCTGCTCAGGGTGATCTCGGCCGGGAACCCGCGGCCATCCTGGCGCACCAGCGTGAACTCGGTGACCTGCCGCCGGGCATGGGGGTCGGTGAAGAAGCCGCCCCGCCCGCCAGCCAGGGCACCGCGTGCGTCGGCCAGGGCGGCCCGCGCATCCTCGGGCACCAGCACCTCGGGAGGGCACCCGATCAGGTCGCCAGCCGCATAGCCGAATAGCTGCGCGGCTTGGGTGTTCGCCATCGCGACCAGCCCATCGGGCGCCAAGGCGATCATCGCGTCCGGGGCCGCCTCGAAGAGACGCCGGAAACGCTCGTCCGCTATCTGCTGCTCGGCGAGAGCTGTCACGAGCCTGACCCGCATCAGTTCTATGCCGTCGCCCAGGTCGGCCAGCTCCGATGGGCCTGTCGTCGGCATGCGGGTGTCATAGTCCCCGCCGGCGACGGCGTCCGCGGCCCGGCGCAGCGCCCGCAACGGCCTGAGGAGGCCGAGCCAGACCGCGAGCACGCGGTCAACGGCGATGGCCGCGAGCAGGACGCATACCACGATGAGCGCGGCCAGGAGCGTGCGTTGTCTATCGCCGAGCCTGTTGGTGACCTGCTGCTGCACGTCGTTGATCTGAGCCCGCAGGGCCGTCCCCGCCGAACGAAGGGCCAGCACGTACGTCCGGCTGTACGCCGTATTCGCCTGGTGCGTCCGCGCCGCGGCGGCATCGCCCCAGCTCATGGCGATCAGCTCGGGGTCGGCGACGCTAGTCAGCCAGGCCTGCTCGGCCACGACCGTCGCGGTAAGCTGCTTCGTAATCTGGCCGTCGCCGAGGGTCAGCCGCTCAATCTCGTCCTGTGCATTCCTGATCTGGGCGGCTTCGCCGTTGAACTGCGCCAGCACGGCGGAGTGCCCGCTCGTGACATAGTCACGGAGCGTCGTCTCCTGCGCCTGGTAGAAACCGAGCAGATTGTCGCTGGCCGCGGCCGCCGGTACCAGTCGTTGCACCAGCTCCTGACCATCGGCCTGCGTGCCGGCCGCCGCGACCAGCGCGACGGACAGCGCGGCCGCTCCGAGCGCCAGGGCGACCGCGGAGCCCATGGCCACCCGCAACCGGATACCAGGTCTCAATGCCATGATGGGTACCCCCGTACCATCCGCAATGCCGATAAAACTGTCATGGTGATAAAGTCAAGGTGCCGGTCGCGAAAAGGCCCGTCATGCGAAGTAGAGCGTGCGCAAGATGACGATGACGGCCACCACGGCGAGGACCAAGAGAGCCTTCGCCACCAGCCCCTTTTCGTAGCGAAGCGCCTCGCGGATCTCCCGCCGGAAGACCCGCGGCGGCAGCTGGGCCGCTTCTATTGTCACACCGGGATCGTCACCTTCCCCGTTTTCTCTGTCTTGTCCCATTTCATTTCCGCTCCCCGCAGCTCCTTGACGTACGACGCGAACGTGCAGGCGCACAACAGCGAACCGTATCCCACGACGTAGACGACAAGCGGGCTGATGAGCCAGCCAAATCGGCGTGGCTCGGCCACCTTGGCCAGGTAAGCCACGGCCATCGACGCGCCGGGCCAGGCGTAGACGAACAGGATGACCCCGGCCAGGTAGCCGTGGGCAGGAGAAAAATGACTCGCGGCCAGAACCTCGTGGACGAGGTCCTGAAACAGCCGCGGGAAGCACGTGTAGAGGACGATGGACAGGTTCACCACGCCAGGGAACATCACGCCCTGGCGCCAGGTATGCCGCCCGGTCTGCGGGTCGATCAGCAGCGCGAAGCCGGTGATGAAGATGTAAGTGACGGCATTGACGATCCACAGGAGGTGAAAGGCCAGCCACGCCATGGTGTAACCGGCAAAGTACAAGGTAACGAGCGAGAACGACGACACGATCATGAAGATCGGCTGGAGGAAGAGGCAGAACCAGAGGACGCCGAAGCTGACGCTGCCGAGGTGGTGCGCCCGGCTCGGCCGGAACCACAATTTGCGGTACCGCTTGGTGACCTGGACGTTGCCGCGAGCCCAGCGGAGCCGCTGTTTCCACAGGCCGCTGATGGAGCCGGGTTCCTCGGCCCAGACGGTAGCGTGCGGCTCGAACACCACCCGGCGCCCGTTCAGCTGGGTCTGAAACGTGGTGAAGGTGTCCTCGGCCAGTGAGGTGGTATCGATCCGGCCGCCCAGCGCGACCAGGTTCGCCCGGGTGTGCAGCTGGGCGCCCCCGGCCAGGCAGGCCATGGCGCCCAGGACGTTCTGCCCCCGCCGGGCGGCGGCCTGGGCCGTGATGTACTCATAGCCGATGAAGCGGGTCATGTAATTGCCTGGGCGGCTGCCCTCCTTGATGTAGGTGGTGACGGCGCCCACCTTCGGGTCGGCCATATGCCGGGCCATCTTGCGCAGCGAGTTGGCCTCGAAGATGACGTCGGCGTCGGTGATCAGGAGCGCCTGCATCCAGTCGTCTTCCAGGATGATGGCCAGGCCGTGATTGAGCGTGTGCGCCTTCCCCTGGCCGCCCTTCTCCCGGCGCAAGTGGAACACGTTGCCCGGGTACTGAGCGGCCTTGGCCTGGGCGACCTGGGGAGTCTCGTCCGTGCTCGCGTCATCGACCAGGTACACCCGCAGGGCAGTCCGCGGGTACTCCAGCGCCATGAGCCGGTCGATCGAGGCCCCGATGACCGCCGCCTCGTTCCAGGCCGGGATCAGGATCGCGGTCCGCGGGAACACCGGCGCGCAGTCCTGGTAGTCGTTACGCCAGTAATGACCGGCAACCAGCAGGAACTGCCAGCTCGCGGCCACCTCGGGGACGGCGCCGAGCATGACCAGTGCGATCAGGACCCAGTCGCCGCCCAGGAGAAAGTCGTGGCCCATGGCGGTCAGACCCGGGCGGCGCTCACGGTCTGCCGGACCGAGTGATAGACCCCGATGTCCCGGCAATGATGGCTGTCACTGCCGGCTACCAGCGATACGCCCGCGGCGGCCATGGCCGCCACCGTGCGGTTCGACGGGCACGACCACTTCTCGTTGACCTCCATCATCGCGCCCGCGTGGGCCACCCGTTTCGCCAGGTGGGTCAGGATCGCATCGGGCACCATGGCCTCGGTCAGCCCGATCTTCGGCAGGACGCTGAACAGGTGCGCCAGCAGGGGCTGGAAACCGGCCCGCAGCGCGTTCGCGGTGGCCTCGCACAGCCGCTCGATCGCCTCGGCGCCGGTCATGCTGCCGTCTTCGATGGCCGCCCGCACCTGCGCCGGGTGCACCGGGCCGTGATCGGCGGGAAACTGGTGGTCCGCGATCAGGACCAGGTCGAGGCCGCCCCCGCGGCCCAGATCGGGCGGAACGTCGAGCTGCCCGGCGGTGTCGAGGATCTTGGCCTCTACCCCGGCCAGGACCCGCAGCCCCGGCTGGTGACGGTACGGGTCCACGGCGGCGGTGAAGTCGGGCACCCACGCCGTGTCCCGCCGCACGTGATCGACCAGGCACAGCGTGCGCAGCCCGCGCTCCCGGGCCGCCGCCACGTTCTCCGCCAGGGTGCTGGCGCCGTCGGAGAACGTGGAGTGGACGTGAAAGTCCTCATCCAGAGCCACGCGCCAGTTGGTGACGGCGTTCATGCCGGGGTGCTCTGCAGGTCCAGCCCGACGGCGGAGATCTCGGCGGGATCGATGAAGCGCTCGTCGAGGAAGCGGACCACGGCCCGCTCGCGGAAGTCGAGGCTGGCGGGGACCTCCCGGCCGAGCAGGGCGGCGAGCGCGAGCCTGGGCATGTCGACGCCGCTGGCGATGGTGAGCCCGAGCGTGCCGGGCATCCGGGGGTTCACCTCGAGCAGCGCGGGCAAGCCGTCACGATCCCGCTTGCACTGCACGTTGGCGACGAAGGTGACACCGGTCGCCTGGGCGAC
Source organism: Actinomycetota bacterium (assembly GCA_003161205.1). Next base: position 11,994 of record PMOU01000135.1, read on the forward strand.
GGCCCGGCCGAACCACTCGACCTCGGGGTCGTGCACCGTCCAGCCGCCCACCGATACGCCAGAATCGACCCGGGCCCGAAGACGCGGCACGGAGGCGATCACGTGTCCGGCCGCGTCGGCCAGCACATCGACGGAGTACTCCTCGCCGGGCAGGAACTCCTGCACGATGAGGCTGGGCGAGCGATCAAGCGCGGCCAGCTCGGCGGCGGAGGCCACGGTGATGATGCCGCGGGATCCGCTCCCCTCCCGCGGCTTGACGATGACGGGATAGGTCCAGCTGGCCGGGTCAACGGAAGGGCCGAAGAGTTCCGTACGCGGGACCCGGACGACACCGGCGCAGTGCTCAGCCAGCGACAGCTTGTCCAAGATGATGTCCAGCGCGGCGGCGGGCGCCAGGAGCAGGTCGATGCCGACGGCGGCGAACGCGTCCCGGGCGTGGGCCAGCGGCCGCAGCTCCGCGTCGACGGTGGGCAGGATGACGTCCACGCCGAGGGTGAGGCAGCGGGTCAGCAGGGCATCGGCGAAGCCNNGGAACCAGGTACAGCCCGGCCGCCCAGGGATCCATGTCCGCGGCGAGAAGCTCGACCGATTCGTCGGCCCGCAGGGACTTCATCGCGGCGATGGCCGCCGGCCCGCCCGCGCCCGTGACCAGAACGCGCAGGACCCGGCCCAGGCGGTCAGGCCCGCTGCGTTCCGGCCCGCTGCGGTCGGGTCCGGTCCGGTCCGGCGCGGTCACGGCGTCACCAGCGAGTGACCGCCGGCGGCGCGGCTCGGCAGGCTGTCCGAGCGATCGCGGATGACCTCGAACGGCTCGGCGTAGCTGCCCCCGCAATACCGGGCCCAGTAGCGGGCCGTGGAGGTGATCAGCTCAGGTTCAAGGTAGTCGCGCACGGCGACCTGGGAGCCGAAGGTGTCGATGGCCTTGAGCTTGCGGCCGATGTGATCATCGATGGTCACGAAGTGGGTCGGGCGGTAGTCCACGGTGGCCGACGGCGACTGGAAGCAGTAGACCCGGCCCACCCGCCGGGCGGCGACCAGGACCGCACGGTGCGTGTTGCGATGGTCCTGGTGGACGTCATGAACGGAGTGCGTATAGATGATCGTCGGCTGGACCTCCGCGATGACCCGGTCGATGACGCCGATCGTCGGGTTACCTTCCGCGATAAGGGTGTCCTGCAGGTTATCCAGGAACAGCCGGGCCCCGATGACGTCGGCGGCCTCCTGCGATTCGCGGGCTCGCTGAACGTGGTCGCCGCCGTGGGCTCCGCGGGACAGGGTCAAGATCGCTATCGTGTGGCCGGCCGCCTTGTGGGCCAGCAGCGTGCCGGCCGCGCCGATCTCGACGTCGTCGGGATGCGCCCCGACCGCCAGTACCGTCTCCCGGCCCGCCGCTCGCGCGGCCCGGCCGGCCTCGACGAGCTCGGTCGCCTTGGCGATCAGGTGCTCGGCTTCGATCGGCTTCTGCAGGAATTCGGCGGCCGAGCTGCGCAGCGCCGAGACCGCGTAATCAACCGTCGGGTGGCCCGTCAGGACGGCGACCGGCAGGTCCGGCTCCAGCTGGCGGACCCGCTCGAGCAGTTCGAGCCCGGTCATGCCGGGCAGCTCGATGTCGGTGATGAGCAGATCCCACGTCTCGGTCTCGAGGCGGCGCAGCGCGCCGACCGAATCGAGTTCGTGCGTGACGTCGAAACCGCCGCGCCCGCTCAGGACCCGCTTCAGGTACCCGCCGAGAGCGGGATCGTCGTCGATCAGCAGTACGCGTCCGCGCTGCTGGCTAGGCTCGCTGGATTCCATGTGACCCCCCGGTCGACCCGTCACGATTCCCGGCTGACCATTCCCCATTTTCCTATGGTTAACGCTCAGTAATGTTACGAATCTTATCTGTTATTTATCAAGATAGCAGGCTTGATAGGTGTTAGCCGAGAGGCACGTGGTTGGCCAGTTGTTAACGGAGCCGGCGCCAGATGACGGACTCCCACGGCCTGAGTTCGAGGTCGGGGAGCGGCCGGAGCGGCGCGTCGGGGAGGTTGGCCAGGACGACCGCGGCGGACGCCCAGTCGCTGGCCAGGGGCAGGGGCGTCTTCACCGCGTCCGCGGAGAAGTTCGCGGCGACCAGCAGCTCGGCCTCGGAGCCGCGCCGCAGGAAGGCCCAGATCGCGGGATGGTCGGCGAGCAGCAGCTCGAAGTCGCCGTCGGTCAGGACCGGGTCGGCGTGGCGCAGGGCGATCAGCTGGCGGTAGTGCTCGAACACCGAGCCAGGTACACCGACCTCGGCGGCCGCGTTGACCTCGGTGTAGTTGGGGTTGATGGCGATCCAGGGCGTGCCGTCGGTGAACCCGGCGCCGGGAGAGGCGTCCCACTGCACCGGGGTGCGGCCCTGGTCACGGCTCATCCGGGCCATCGCCAGCAGCAGGGCGGGCAGGTCGGCGTCGGCGCGCGCGGAGGCTTCGGCGTAGAAGTTGAGCGCCTGGATGTCGCGGTAGTCGGCGATCGCGGCGAACGGCGCGTTGGCCATCCCCAGCTCGTCGCCCTGGTACACGTACGGCGTGCCCTGGTGCAGGTGCAGGACGGTGGCCAGGGTCTTGGCCGAGGCCACCCGGTGCGCCGGGCTGTCATCGCCGAACCGTGACAGCGAGCGCGGCTGATCGTGATTGCCGAAGTACAGCGAGTTCCAGCCGCGCCCGGCCAGGCCCGTCTGCCAGGCGGCGAGCGACGCCTTCAGGGCGGGGAGCTTCAGCGGGTGCAGGTCGTATTTGTTGGCCCCTTGATCCAGCCGGACGTGCTCGAACTGGAACACCATGTCGAGCTCGTGTCGCTCCGGTGCGGTGAACAGGACCGCCTCGGGGACGGTCACGCCCGGCATCTCGCCGACGGTGAGCACATGCGCGTCGCGGCCGGTGAAGACCTCGCGGTACATCTCGTGCACGAACTCGTGATTGCGGGGACCGAAGGTGAAGTACGGCTCACCCGGCCCGTAGAGCGACCCGGGCCACGGCTGGGTGTCCGGCAGCGAGGTGTCCTTGCTGATCATGTTGATGACGTCCATCCGGAACCCGTCGACGCCGCGGTCCAGCCACCACCGCATCATGGCAAAGACCGCCTGGCGGACGTCGGGATTCTCCCAGTTCAGGTCGGGCTGCTTCGGCGAGAAAATATGCATGTAGTACTGGCCGGTCGCCTCGTCCCAGGCCCAGGCCGGGCCGGAGAAGTGCGACTCCCAGTTGGTCGGCTCCGCCCCCGGCGTCCCGCCGACCGTACCCGGGCGGGCGTCCCGCCACCAGTACCAGTCCCGTTTGGGGTTGTCCCGGCTGGAGCGGGACTCGATGAACCAGGGATGCTCGTCGGAGGTGTGGTTGACGACCAGATCCATGACCAGCCGCATGCCGCCGGCGTGCAGTTCGGCGATCAGCTCGTCGGCGTCGGCCAGCGTCCCGAACAGCGGGTCGATGTCGGTGTAGTCGCTGATGTCGTAGCCGTTGTCGTCCATCGGCGAGCGGTAGACCGGGCTCATCCAGATGACGTCGACACCCAGGCGCTGGAGGTAATCCAGGCGGCCCAGCACACCCCGCAGGTCACCGATGCCGTCTCCGTCGGAGTCGGCGAAGCTCCTCGGATACACCTGATAGACAACCCACCGCCGCCAGTCGTCATCGCGCTCTTGAGTCATGCGTGTCAGTATGACGGCATGGTAAATCCGCGTGCGGGACAACCCGCTGCCGCTGAAGATCTGGTGGACGTCGCGAAGCTGGTAACCGCCTACTACACCGTGCATCCCGATCCTGGCGATGCCGTGCAGCGGGTGTCGTTCGGCACGTCCGGCCATCGCGGGTCGGCGTTCACCGCGACGTTCAACGAGGACCATATCCTGGCCACCACCCAGGCCATCTGCGAGTACCGGGCCAGCCAGGGCATCGACGGGCCGCTGTACCTGGGCGCGGACACGCACGCGCTCTCCGAGCCAGCGCAGGTCAGCGCGCTCGAGGTGCTCGCCGCCAACGGCGTGCGGGTCATGGTCGACGCCCGCGGCGGGTATACGCCGACCCCGGCGGTGTCCCGGGCGATCCTGGCGCATAATGCGTCCGGTGCCGGACCCCGCGCCGACGGGATCGTGGTCACCCCCTCGCACAACCCGCCGCCGGACGGCGGCTTCAAGTACAACCCGCCGGACGGCGGGCCGGCCGGCACCGACATCACCAGCCAGATCCAGGACCGGGCGAACGAGCTTCTGGCCAGCGGGCTGAAGGCCGTCCGCCGGATACCGTACGCCCGGGCCGCCGCGGCCGACACCACCGGGACGTTCGACTTCCTCGGCAGCTACGTGTCGGCCCTCGGGGACGTGGTGGACCTGGCCGCGATTTCCTCGGCCGGGGTGCGTATCGGCGCGGACCCGCTCGGCGGNNATGGACTGCTCGTCGCCGTACGCCATGGCCAGCCTGATCGCCCGCCAGCACGAGTTCACGATCGCGACCGGGAACGACACCGATTCGGACCGGCACGGCATCGTCACGCCGGACGGGGGCCTGCTCAACCCCAACCACTACCTCGCGGTCGCCATTGACTACCTGTACCGGCACCGGGACGGCTGGCCGGCCACCGCCGCCGTCGGCAAGACCCTGGTCAGCTCCTCGATGATCGACCGGGTGACCGAGGGCCTGGACCGGGCGCTGCTCGAGGTCCCGGTCGGCTTCAAGTGGTTCGTGCCCGGCCTGCTCGACGGTTCGGTGGCCTTCGGCGGTGAGGAAAGCGCCGGGGCGTCGTTCCTGCAGCGCGACGGATCAGTATGGACCACCGACAAGGACGGGCTCATCCTGGCCCTGCTCGCCTCGGAGATCACGGCCGTGACCGGGCACTCGCCCTCCGAGCTGTACCGCGGCCTGACCGACCGCTACGGGACGCCCGCTTACGCCCGCATCGACACCGCCGCGACCAGGGAGCAGAAGGCAGCACTGGCAAAGCTCTCCCCCTCGCAGGTGTCCGCGAGCGAGCTCGCGGGCGAGAAGATCACCGCGGCCCTGACCACCGCCCCGGGCAACGGCGCCCCGATCGGCGGGCTGAAGGTCGTGGCTGCCTCCGGCTGGTTCGCGGCCCGGCCCTCGGGGACCGAAGACGTCTACAAGCTGTACGCCGAATCGTTCCGCGGGCCGGAGCACCTCGCCGAGATCCAGGAGCAGGCACGGGAGATCATCGCCGCGGCCATCGCGTGAGCCGGCCGGCTCACGCGGTTCAGACCGTTATCGCGACGCCCTGATCGCCGTGGGCGGGGACCGTCTCGTCGTCGAACCACACGCCGCCCTCGGCGAGGTAACGGAAATGCAGCGTGCTGCCGGCCTGGACGCTCACCGCGGCGCTCCGGGTGCGGTTCGCGCGCCGACGCAGCGGATGCGCGAACGGATTCCAGTCGTTGAAGCTGCCCACGACCGACACGGCCACGCCGGGCTCATCGGCGGGCAGCGTGAAGGTAACCCGGACATTGCCGTCACGGCCAGGGCGAGATGTCTTGATCATCTGCTCTCCAGTTAGAGTCAATAACCGGTTCGAGCTAATTATCTCCAAACCGCGGCCGCGATCAGTGATATTGGCGCGATTGCTTCGAGCGCGTCGGGCCGGGTTTCCGGGGGGTCACGTCAGCGTTTCCGGGGGCTTTCGGAGGTTCACGTCAGCGCAGCCGGCGCAGGAACGGGTCCTGCGGCTCGTAGGGCGCCAGCTTGATCCGCGCGTCCGCGACGACGGCTCCGTCCGGCCGGGCGATGACCGGATTGAGGTCGAGGTCGGTGACTTCGGGGAGGTCGTCGGCGAGCCGCGAGACCCGCAGCAGGAGGTCGCGCAGCGCCTCGAGGTCAGCGGCCGGACGGCCGTCGCCGCCGGCCAGCAGCGGCGCGGAGCGCAGCGAGCGGATCAGCTTGTCCGCGTCGGTATCGGTCAGGGGCGTGAGCCTGGCCGCGTGGTCGGCGAAGACATCGGTGGCCACGCCGCCGAGGCCGAATTCCACCAGCGGGCCGAAGACCGAGTCGGCGGCGACCCTGACGATCACCTCGATGCCGTCCGCTCGTGCCGCGACCTCCGTGAGGTCACCTTCGCCGCCGGCCAGCGGGATGCCGTAGCAGCGCAGCAGGTCGGCCGTCTGATCGAGCGGAAGCCACCCGCCCTCTGGCGCCTGGCCGAGGAAGTCGCGGGCGAGCGCGTGAGCCGCGGCGGTGTCGATGCCGGGGAAGTCATGGACGCGGCCGCGCGGTTCGGCGCGCCAGGCTCCGTAGCTGGCGGCGCGGGCCAGCGCGGCGACGGCGGCTTCGGGATACCCGTACGCGGGCACCTGCCCCCCGGCGGACCGGGACAGCAGCCGGACCGACTCGGCCTGGTTGAGCACCACGGCGGCCAGCGGGACGCCGACATCCGCCTCCCGGACGGCCGTGACCAGATCGCCGGTCGCGCCGGTCGGCAGGACGAGCGCGATGATCGCGTCCACCTCATCGGCGGCCGCGAGCACCTCCAGGCACCGGCGGAAACCCTCGCCGGACACCGTGGCGGTCATATCCACCGGGCCGCCGACCGCGCCGTGCTCTGGTGTCAGTGCGAGCAAGCGCGGCCTGACCGGGCCGTGCGGATGGTAGACGGCCAGGCCGCGGTCGGTGCAGGCATCGGCGGCCAGCAGCCCCGCACTGCCGACGTTGGACACCACCGCGACCGTCCGCCCGGCCGGAACCGGCTGCGTCGCCAGCAGCGCGGCGGTCTCGATCAGCTCGCCGAAGCCGTGCACGGTGATCACCCCGGCCTGCTCGAACAGCGCCTCCCGGCTGGCCAGCGGCACCGCCGGGCGGATCACCGAGTGGCCGGCCGCGGCCCGCCCGGCCAGCACGGTGAGCACCGGCATGGCGGCACCGACCCGGCGGGCGGTCCGGGCGAACTTCCGCGGATTGCCGAACGACTCGATATACAGCACCGCGAGCCGGGTCACCCCGTCGTGCTCCCACCACAGCAGCATGTCGTTGCTCGAGACGTCGAGCTTGTCCCCCGCCGACGCGAACGAGGAAATCCCCACCCCCAGCCGGGACAGCTGATCCATCACCGCCAGGCCCAGCCCCCCGGACTGCATCACCAGCCCCGCCACCCCGGCCCGCGGCCGGGACACCGCGAACGTCGCATCCAGCCCGATCCCCGGCACCGCCACCCCGAAACTATCCGGGCCGACCAGCCGCATCCCATGCCGCCGGCACACCGCCAGCAGATCCGCGCAGCCCCCCGCATCCAGCCCCGCGGTAATCACCACCAGCGACCGCACCCCCCGCCGCCCGCACTGCTCCGCCACATCCAGCACCCCCGCGGCGGGCACCGCGATGATGGCCAGGTCCGCCGGCTCGGGCAGATCCAGCACCGACGCCAGGCACCGATCCCCCCCGATCTGCCGGGCCCGCGCATTCACCGTGTAGAGCCGCCCGGCGAAACCGCCGGCCGCGATGTTGTCCAGGATGGCCCGGCCCGCCGTGCCCCGCCGCCGGCTCGCCCCCACCACCACCACAGAGTCCGGCGCGAACACACGCCCCAAGCTGACGATCTCCGCGCGGCGCTCCCGCTCGGCCACGGCGGTCAGGTAGCTATCCAGCGCGACGGCGGCGTCATTGGCGGGCAGCGGCAGGGTCAGCTCATAGACCCCGTCCACGAAGCGCCGGGTGACCGGCAGGCCGGCGTCGGCGAAGACGTTCAGCATGGCCCGGTTCTCGGACAGGGTCTGCGCGGTGAACGTGGTGATCTGCTGGCTCCTGCCGTAAGAGACGAGGTGCTCCAGCAGCAAGGTGGCGATGCCCCGGTGGTGCATGTGGTCGGCCACCGCGAACGCGACCTCCGCCGCGCCGGGCCCGGTCCTCGCGTAGCTGGCGACACCGGCCACCTCACCGCCTGCCAGCGCCAGCAGCGCCGCGCTTCCCGGCGACGGGTCCCGGCAGATCCGCCGCGCCTCGGTGTCGGCCGCCACCCTGCTGATATTGAAGAAGCGCAGGTAGGTGTTGTCGGGCGACATGGCCTCGTGCATGGCCTTGACCGCGTCGAAGTCGGCCGCGGTCGCGGGGCGGATCTCCACCGTCGTCCCGTCGGCCAGCAGCGCGTACACCTGGTTCGTTTGCTCCGCCCTGTTCACCTATCCCAGTCTGGCCGGCGAAGACCGGAGCCGGTGAATGGGTAGCACCGGCGGCTGAAGTCGTCGTCGCGCTGCCGCCCGTACGGGTACCGAACTAGCTCCTTTACGGACATACTGGGTCGCAGTAGCGTCGGAAAAAGCCGCATGCGCAGCGCAGCGCAATCCCGGCGCGACCTAGGAGGTCATGCATATGACCGCACAGGAAACGGCGTGGCAGGCCGGAGAGTCGGCGGCGTCGGTACTCGGTCCCGAAGCCGGGGTGATCGCCTCGGTGGATGCGGCGGGGCTCGGCGCAGCCACCTTGGCGGTGCTGCGGCGAGCGGCCAGGAAACCGTCCGCTACCACGGCCGCGGCGCTGCGGTACGGGGCGAGCCTGGCGCTGGCCGGGCCGGTCGCCGCGGCCCGCTGGCTCGGCGTGGACGCGCCGCCGCCGGTCCCGGTGCCCGAGCGCGACAAGCGGTTCGCCGACCCGGCCTGGACCGGTAACCCGGCGTTCTTCGCCGTCCGCCAGGCCCACCTGGCCGCCTCCCGGCTGGTCATCGACCTGCTCGCGGCCGGAGCCGGAGACCCGGTCGATGACGCCAAGGCCGAGCTGGCGACCGGGTTCCTGCTCGACGCCCTCGCCCCGACCAACTTCCTGGCCACCAACCCGGCCGCGCTCAAGCGCGCGCTGGAGACCGGCGGCGC
>PMOU01000484.1:0-1232 GCA_003161205.1 Actinomycetota bacterium
CGCTCCGCCGCGTCCAGGCCACCGCCCTCGGGATACCTCATACCTCCGGCATAACTCACCAAGCGCCGGATGGCTAGACCCAGTAACTCCCGCTATTGAAGATCGTTAGGTCAGCGGGGGGAAGCACCACGGTTCGTTCGGTCACAAGGAACTTAATCGGTGGCGGTGCAGGTGGCTCCGCCGACGGTCACGGTGATCCGGGCGCCGGCCGGGGGGCCGTTGAGGTAGACCAGCGCGTAGCCGGCGCTGTCGGTCTTGTAGCTGCCGGTGTAGCCGTCTGCCTTCGCGGTGGCCTCCTGGCCGGGCTGGTTGGAGTGCACGGCGACGTTGTTCTCGTCGCGGGCGGCGTTATACACCGTCGCGGTGGCCGTGCAGGTGGCGGCGGTGGCGCCGGATCGGGACGCGGCCGGCGGTGCATAGGCCGCGGCCCCGGTGAAGTCGCGGGCCAGGGTGGCGGCGATGCCGGCCACGACGCCGGCGTTGCCGGTGAGGATGCCCAGTTCCCGGTTGTAGTCCAGGCTGGCGACGGAGAAGTTCTGCGACCCGACCAGCACCCGCTGACCGGATCGGCCGGAGTCGGCGACGATGGCCTTGGCGTGGATGTACAGCGCGCGGCTGGTGTCCGGGTACAGGCGGATGCGAACGCCGGCCCGGGCTAGCTGGGCGAAGGCCAGGTCGTAGTCGGAGTTGGCGGTCATCGTGATGGTCACNNTGCACGCCGCGCCGGGCCGCGGCGGCCAGGGCCGCGGTGACGGTCGGGTCGTCCATCTCCTCGTCCTCGACCGCCAGGGTGTGCTTGGCCCCGTCGATGACCGACAGGACCGACGCCTCCGCGTTGGTCGGCGACCACACCAGGTCGGCACCCTCCGGCGGGGTGACGGCCTGCCCGGCGAAGTCGGCGTTGAAGGTGGCGACGATGCCGGCCACGTCGGCGCGGCTGGTGTCGACGACGGCGAAGTCGCGGGTGCCGGGATAGTCGCTGGCGACGAGGTTGAGCGTCATGATGACCGAGGTGGCGCCGTCGACCGTGAGGGTCTTCTGGTGGTAGGTGGTGCCGGCCGGAGCCCACCGGACGTGCACGCGGCGGGCGTTCAGGTAGTCATAGGCGCTGGTGTTGCGGGACTTCTCCAGGTGCCGGTCCAGGAGCACCCGGACGTCCACGCCGCGGGCGGCCGCCGCGGCCAGGTCCGCTTCCGCGGTGGGGTCGGCGAGCTCGTACATGGTCAGGTCGA
>PMOU01000484.1:1241-5286 GCA_003161205.1 Actinomycetota bacterium
GGTCTGCGCGGCCTGGTCGGCGGCCGCACCCGGCAGCGCGCTGGAACACCCGGCCACGCTCCCGCCCAGCCCGGCCGCCGCCAGCATGATCAGGATCTTCCGGTACATGTCACCGTGCTCCGCCCCGCTCGGGAACCTGCCAACGTCCGACCACAGGTAGACCCTGCCACGGCCTGGGGACCTGTGCTCACAGAACCCCGATAGGCCGGTCCGGGCGGCACCGGATCGGGCAGACTTGACCGATGGCAAGCGATGACGTCCGATGGTGGCCGAGCGCGCCGGAGGCGAGCGGCGAGCGGGTAGCCGTGGTCAGCGTCTCCTACAACACCCGGGAACTGACCGGATTCTTGCTGTGGTCGCTGCGCAGGATCGTGGACTGGCCGGGCCTGGAGATCGTGATCGTGGACAACGGATCGCAGGACGGGTCGGCGGAACTGCTGGCCGAAGCCAGCCGGGCCGGAGTCTGCACGCTGCTCGCCAATGACGTCAACCGCCAGCACGGCCCGGCCCTGAATCAGGGCATCTCCTGGCTGGCCGCCCGGCCGGGTTCCCTCCCGTCCTGGATCTGGGTCCTGGATTCTGATGCCGTCGCCACCCGGCCCGATGCGCTGTCCGCCGCGCTGGCTGTCGCGCGGGGCGACGGCGCGGCCGTAGCCGGTGAGCCGCAGTGGGATCAATCGCTTCAGGTCGAGCGACTCGAGCTGTACTCGCTGCTGCTGAACCCCGCCCTGGTCTGGCGGCCCGGGATCGGGCCATTCACCGACGGCGGTGATCCGTCGTTTGAGCTGCTCAGCTCGGCCGCGCGGGCCGGCCTGCGGCTGACAGCCTTCCCGTTCACCGCGGACGGCCATGTGATTCACCGGGGCCGGAGCAGCCTGGCCACGGTCTTCGCGGCCGATGACCGGTCCCATCCGCTCTACGACTGGGCCACCGGACACCATGACCCGCATTTCGGCGAGGTTCCCGGGGCTGACCAGCGATACGAGGCTCTCCTGCGGGCATTCCGCCAGGAAACCGGGACACTGACCGGAACGTCCCTGGCCGCCGCGTGCGGAAATCCGCCGAACCAGCCGCCACGTCCCTGACGTCTCCGCGGAAGCGGATTGTGAATGTTTTCACGACGCGTTTCCGCGGAGACGCGCCCGGCCTGGTCAGCTTCGGGCGGCGGGAGCTCTGCTGCCGCGGCCAGCGCCAGCAGCACCAGGACCACGACCCGGCGCAGGAATACCAGGCACCCCGCCGAACGGACGGGGATCACGCCTCCGGGCCACGGTCAGGGATAACCCTGATGCCCCGGCGACCGCCGACCAGGGGCGAACCGGGGGTTATCCGGATCGACGGGAGCGCCCGCCCGCGGCAACCTGGAAGCAGGAAAACCTAGCGTCTCAAGGAGACCGATTATTATGTTCGCCGTCATCGTCCTGGTCATCGCCGCCCTCGTGGCCCTGATGGTCTTCGGCTTCGCCATCCACCTGCTGTTCTCCCCCTGGCTGCTGCTGGCGGCCGTCGCCATCGTGGCCTGGATCAAGTTCCGGCCGGGCCGCTCCCACCGGTAGCCAGTGGTCATCCGGCCGACGGTGGCGGTTCCGGGGGCGTCGGCCGATCCAGCTCGATGCCGACGACCCGGGCCACCCGGTCGAGGTCGATGTCGCAGGCCAGCAGCGTCGCCTCATGCCGACGGGCGACCGCGGCGATCATGCAGTCGATCAGGCCGCGTGGCGTGACGCCGGCCTGCCGGCATCGACGGTAGATGCGGGCGGCGCCCTCAAAGTCGGCGACCTGGTCGAACTCGCACAGGTGGAATCGCAGCAGCAGGCGGCGCAGGTCCGCTTCCCGGGCATCGGTACGCGCTCCAGCCAGCACCTCCATGATCACCGGCTCGGTCACCGCCACCGGGCCATCGGCCGCGATCAGGTCGCGCAGGCGAAGATCGATCGCGCTCCCTGTCGCCCGGTCGTACTCGACCCAGGCCGAGGTGTCTGCGAGGATCACGCTGCTCCCCGCGGAGGCACATCGGCCGGCGGCGCATCGATCGCGTGAGCACCGCGCATCGCCAGGGCCTCCTGGCGGCTCATGGGCTGTCCGGCTAGGTGCCGGAGGGCGAGCTCGACGGCTTCGGTCATGGTGCGCAGGCTGTAGCGGTCCATAACGACCCGGAGATAGGTGTCCTCGATCTCGATATTCGTACGCCTTCTGGTCATACACCTAATCTACACCTCATGTGTACGATAGGTGTACGACCAGCGCTCTAGCCGAGGATCCGCCGGGCCAGCGCCTCGGAGGGGCGCGAATGACGTCAGGCGACACCCACATGGACGGCGCGCCGCCCGTGACGTCGACGTCACGCGTGCGCCGACATTCGCTGGTACTGCCAGGGCGTCTGGTCATGTACGGACCGCTGGACGGCCCGACGCCGACTTCGATGCCGGCTTGCCCGCCGCCGGATGGCCTGTTATCGTTTCTCGATAATATCGATTAACGATAACAGGGGGCGGTCATGCGATCCGACCTTGACGCGGTTCCGGACACCGATCACAGGCTCACCCAGCCGCTCGGGGGGGCGGTCAGGTTCATCGTGATCCTGGCCGGAACACTGCTGGCGATCGTGCTCGTCTTCGCTGTCTTCGGTCAGATCGACCTGTTTGGGCTCGGGTCCGGATCCGCGTGCGCCGGCGCGCGGGCGAACGGGATAGCGCTCACCGCGACCGCGGGACCGCTGGCGCACCTGCGGCCCGGGGTGACCTCCGGCGGGGGCCAGCTGCTGCTGTGCGCCCGCCATCCGACCACCGGCCAGCGGCTGCTCGTCGCCATGACCTGGGTACCGACCGTGGCGTTCTTCCTGGCCGTCGTGCTGCTGCTAAGCCAGCTGCTGCGCGTTATCCGCCGGGCTGGCCCGTTCGCCGTGACCGTGGCCCGGCGGCTGCGTTTCCTCGGCTGGTTCGTCCTGGCCGGGTCGCTGCTCGTGACGGTCGGCCAGAGCGTGGCGAGCAGCGCCTTCGTCTCGACCGTGATCAGCGGGTCGGAGCCCGCGGCGCACGACGCGGTCAACGCCGGGATCGGCGTCATCTTCGTGCCCCTGCTCATCGCGTGCGGGCTGCTGACGCTGGCGCGGGTGATCCGCGTCGGCGCGCGGATGAGCGACGACCTCGCGGGCACGGTGTGATGGCCGANNGAGCAGGTGGGGGTCACCATCGTGAACCTGTCGATCCTGAAGAACGGCCGCGCCAAGGCGATCAGGTTCAGCACGCTGACCAGGCTCTGCGAGGCGCTCGACTGCCAGCCGGGTGACCTGCTGAGCTGGCGCAAGGGCGACTAGGAGGGCCGCTCGAGCGCGGCCAGCCGGAGCTCGAGCTGGTCAACCCGGTGCCGGAGGATCTCCAGCTGGGCCTCGTCGGCGAGCCGTCGCTGCGCGGTGCGGCGCAGTCGCGGGGAGGCCTCGGCCCGGGCGGCGACGAGCGCGAGCGGCACCAGCCGCTGCGGCCCGTGCGGCCCGTCGACGAGCCGGGACGGGATCTGCCCCGTGCGGTACCAGCTGCGCAGGGCGGCACGGGAGGCGCCGGTGCCGGCCGCCGCCCGCTCGAGCGTCACCCAGTCCGAGCCCTCGAGCTGGGCCGTCAGCTCGAGTTCGAGTTCCCAGTCGTCGAGCCGGTCCTCCCACGTCATGACCCTATTAATAGCATGGTATTGACAGGGTTACGAGCCTGCGGCACGGTGGACTCATGTTTGAGAGATTCACGAACCAGGCCCGGCACGTCGTCGTGCGGGCCCAGGAGGAAGCCCGGCTCCTGGAGCACAACTACATCGGTACCGAGCACCTGCTGCTCGGCATCTTCGGCGAGCCCGACGGGTTCGCGTTCCGCGCCCTGGCGAGTTTCGGGATGTCGCTGGAGAGCACCCGCGAGGACGTCAAGGCCATCGTCGGTACCGGGAACACCAAGGTCAGCGGGCACATCCCGTTCACCCCGCGGGCCAAGAAGATTCTCGAGCTCTCGCTGCGCGAGGCCGTGCGACTGCGCCACGACCACATCGGCACCGAGCACATCCT
>PMOU01000497.1 GCA_003161205.1 Actinomycetota bacterium
GCCCGCTCGGCCAGCTCGCGGTTCGGCAGCGCCTCGAGCACCGCGGCCTGCGTCTCGGCGGCCTGCCGCACCGCGGTGGCGGCGTCACCGCCGTCACGGACGGCGGCCACCGCCGGGTCGGCCAGCAGCGGGTCGGCCGCCAGCAGGCCGCCGACCTCGATGATGGCGGCTTCCTCCTCCCGCCCGGCCGCCCGCAGCCGGTCCGCCAGGGCGAACCGTTCCGCGGCCACCGCCGCGAACGCGTCCTTGACCTCTTCGGGCGTGGCACTGACCGTCGTTTCCACGTCGAGGATATGCAGGGCGCCCACGGCGATGCCCTCGGAGACGGGCACCCCCCGGAAGCGCACGGGCAAGTTCATCCGGCCGGCCGCACCGCGACGTCACGCAGCGCGTGCAGGATCAGCACGGTGGACGCCGCGCCCGGGTCCTCGTGCCCTACGCTGCGCGGGCCCAGGTAACTGGCCCGGCCCTTGAGTGCCTGCATCGCAATAGTGGCCTGGGCACCGGCATCGGCGGCGTCGGTCAGGGCGGCGAGGGCGTCCGGGGCGGACGCCCCCTCCGCGACCGCTTTGTTGAACGCGGCCACGGCCGGGGCGAGCGCGTCCACCATGGTCTTCTCGCCTTCACGAGCCGCACCGAGTTTCTGGACGCCGGCCAGGGCCGCTTCCAGCGCTCCCGCCAGGGCGGGCAGATCCACCTCCGGTGCGTCCCCCAGCGCCTTGCTGGCCCGCCGGAACGCCGTCCCGTAGAGCGGCCCGGACGCGCCGCCCACCTTCGANNCGGCGTGTCCGCCGTGGCCAGCGCCGCCTGGACGGCGGTGAAACCGCGGCTCAGGTTGGTGCCATGATCGGCATCACCAATCGCCGAGTCGAGTTGGGTCAGGTGGTCGCGCTGGGCTTCGACGACCGCTGCTATCTCCGCTATCCATGCGCGGAAGAACTCAGCGTCCATGTGCGCTCCTTGCGGGGCTGAGACGATATGTCGAGTTCTACCGTCCCCACCGCAACCCGGGTGTGTCCACAGGCGCGTCCCACAAATCGATGAGCGTATCGGTGAGACGGCACACCGTGACCGAAAAGCCCTGCATCTCCAGGCTGGTGATGTAGTTGCCCACCAGGTTCCTGGCGATCCTGACGTCCGGGCCGGACAGGTAGCGGTGCACCTCGTTGAAGGCGCCGTACAGCTCGATGAGCGGCGTACCGCCCATGCCGTTGACCATGACGAGCAGATCGCCGGTCAGCGGCAAGTCGGCGGCGATCGCGTCCAGGGCGATCCCGGTGATCTCACGCACGGTCGTGAGCGGCGCCCGGGTGCGGCCGGGTTCGCCGTGGATCCCGATGCCGAGCTCGATCTCGGAGTCGGCGAGGTCGAAGGTGGGCTTCCCGGCGGCGGGCACGGTGCACGAGGTCAGGGCGACACCGAAGGACCGGCTGCGCTCGTTGACCTCGGCGACCACCGCCGCGACCTCGGCCAGCGACGCGCCGCGCTCGGCCAGCGCACCGGCAATCTTCTCCGCGAAGACGGTGGCCCCGGTGCCGCGACGGCCCGCGGTGTAGAGGGAGTCCTGGACGGCGACGTCGTCGTTGATGATGACGGAGGAGACCTCGATGCCCTCNNTCGGCGGCCATCTGGAAGTTGAGGATGTCCCCCGTGTAGTTCTTCACTATGTGCACCACGCCGGCGCCGCCGTTGACCGCCTTGGTGGCCGCGAGCATCTGATCGGGAACGGGCGAGGTGAACACCTCGCCCGCGCACGCGGCGTCCAGCATGCCGTAGCCGACGAACCCGCCGTGCAGCGGTTCGTGGCCGGAGCCGCCGCCCGATACCAGGCCGACCTTGCCCGGCCGCGGCGCGTCGGCCCGGACGATGATCTTGTTCTCGAGGTCCACCTTCAGCAAGGGATGCGCGGCGGCCACGCCGGCCAGCGCATCGGTCACTACGGTGTCCGGGCTGTTGATGAGCTTCTTCATGACATGCCTTCCCGGATTCTTTCGGTAATGAGGATCAGGTCCGCGGCGGGTGTCGCACCGCCGGGGAAAGACGAGTCAAGATCTATGAATAGTGTTCGGCATCGTCGAACAGTATTCGATATGGAAGATAAGTCGGCGGTGTACGCCCGTCAAGGGCAGTCGCAGCACATCCCGGGCCGGGGCCGGGAGCAGCGGCGGAACGATCGCGGCTGCTCTCCGGCCCCTTGCTGGCTGACCCGGCTGGCTGCCCCGGCTGGCCTACTGACCTGGGACAACCTGGCTGCTACGCGCCCGCCTCGGAATCCTCAGGAAGCCGGGATTCCGGGATGGGGCCGGACACCTGCTCCTGCATCTTGAGCCGGGCGTGCAGCACGTCGCCGACGAACAGGTCGTAGATGACGATGCCGATGACGCCGCCGATAAGCGGACCTACAATCGGCACCCAGAAATAATCGCTGAAGTTGAAGCCTGGCGAGCTGTAACTCCCGGGTAGGGCCACCTTTCCCCAGCCCGCGAAATAGGCGAATAGCCGGGGCCCGAAATCACGGGCCGGGTTAATGGCGTATCCCGCGTTCGCGCCGAAGGAGTTGCCTATCGCCAATACGATCAGGCCGATTGCCAGGGGCGCGAGGTTCGACCCGACCGCCGCGTTCCTGGCGTCAATGACCGCCACGACGAACAGCAGCAGGAAGGCCGTGCCGACGATCTGGTCGATCAGCGGGCCGACGGCCGAGCCGCCGAAGTACTTGGCCGGGAACGTGGCGAAGATCGAGTACGTCGCCAGCGCATTACCCCCGCTCTTCGGGGTCTTGGCCGCCAGGTTGAACGCGTCGATCGCGTTGTGGTACACGAGGAAGACCAAGGCGGCCCCGACAAAAGCGCCGAGCACCTGAGCCCCCCAGTAAGGCAGGATCTTCTTGTAGGGGAACCTGCGTCTGACGGCAAAAGCCAGGGTCACCGCGGGGTTGAGGTGGGCGCCGCTCACACCTCCCGCCACCCACACGGCGAACGCGACGGCCATGGCCCAGCCGAACGTGATCAGCAGCCAGTCACCGGCCGCATCGAAGATCACGGTGGGACCCGAGGTCCGGCCGGAGCCTGGCAGGGCGGCGACGGCCATCGCCACTACGCCGTCGCCGAACGCGATAATGATGAACACGCCGAGGAACTCCGACAGGAGTTCCCCGTACAAGCCGGTGATACGGCCAATCGTGCGGCCTTCACCTCGCAAAGGGGTAATGTCAGACACGATCACCCTCCCGCCTATGCGGTCTATGAGAGCCGCTGCGCGGGCCACGTCGGGCTACAACGGACATCGCCGTCCGCCTCCCGTCCGTCCCAGTTGGGACGGTTCGGCTCTTCGCTTACCTAATACGGCAAAACTGCGGATTGTGTCAATGATCAATCGTTGGCCGGCTGCGGGCGCCGGAGCCGGGCCGGACCTGCGCGGGAGCCGCCAACCGCGGGCGGCGGCGAGGGCTGGCGGGCGCCGGAGCCGGGCCGCCAAGCACGCGTCACGGCACGGCCGGCTGAGCCGAAAACCGTGAGAACGAGTTCCCAGGACCCGGTCGGCGGGGCCCGGCCGACCGCCTCACCCGGGAAAGATCCCAGCTAGCTGGCCATCCGGGCCGGGCCGGGGCGATGGCAGCCTCGCTCGCCGCCGCGGAGGTCCCCGGCCGCAGGAACCTCGTCTCCGGCGCCCCGGCCGCGGGCGGCCCACAGCAGGTACCGCACCGGCCATGCCGCCATCCGCCGATCCGCGGCGCGTTTCGTTTTTGCCAAAGCTTTACCATTTTGCCTATATTCGACCAATCAACGCATTGCCGACATCGCTGCCGCGTCGTACGTTGATCCCAAAGGCACCAAGCGAATCATCCTCGACGTCGAGGGGGCCTGCCTCGTGGTACCGACCGCCGTGGTATCCACCGCCGTGGTATCGACCGCCGGCACCGGCACGATCCCGGAGCTCCCCTTCGTGCGTCCGCTTGGGCCCCGCCTCGTCCGTGACCTGGCCGCCGAGTTCTCCGGCTGCACCACTTCGGTCCAGGCCAGGCTCTTGCCCTTCGCCAGGGAAAGACGCCTGCTGACCACCAACCTTCCCATCGACACTGGGCCAATCGAATCTTGGAGGAGCGCATGCCGGATTTCGTCGGTGCCGTAGACCAGGGCACCACCAGCACCAGGTTCATGATCTTTGACCACTCCGGGAACGAGGTAGGCAAACATCAGCTCGAGCACGAGCAGATCCTGCCGCAGGCTGGCTGGGTCGAGCACAACCCGGTGGAGATCTGGGAGCGGACCGCCTCGGTGGTGCAGACCGCACTCAACAGGGCCGGGCTGGCGGCCTCCGATCTCGCCGCGCTCGGGATCACCAATCAGCGCGAGACCGCGGTGGTGTGGAACCGCAAGACCGGCCGGCCCTACTACAACGCCATCGTCTGGCAGGACACCCGCACCGACCGCATCGCCAGCGCGCTGGACCGGGACGAGCGCGGCGACACGATCCGGCGCAAGGCCGGGCTGCCACCCGCGACGTACTTCTCCGGCGGGAAGATCCAGTGGATCCTGGAAAACGTCGACGGGGTGCGCGAAGCGGCGGAGAACGGCGACGCCATCTTCGGCAACACCGACTCCTGGGTCATCTGGAACCTCACCGGGGGCACCGATGGCGGCGTCCACGTGACGGATCCGACCAACGCCAGCCGCACGATGCTGATGAACCTGGAGACCCTCGACTGGGACGAGGAACTGCTCGGCTTCTTCAACATCCCGCGGGCGATGCTGCCGGAGATCCGGCCCTCCTCCGCGCCCGA
>PMOU01000355.1 GCA_003161205.1 Actinomycetota bacterium
GCCGCCCGGTGGGCGCGCCGGAACCCCGGCCAGGCCGCCGGGCTCGCGGCCGGGGTGGCGAGCGGTGCGGCTGCCGGCGCCGTCGCGGGGAGTGCGGCCTCGGCTGACGCTGCGGCCAGGGCCGGCACGGTGCAAAGTGCGTCGAGCGACGCGTACGCATCCCGGTTGCGGCCAGATCCCCCGCCCCCGGCGGACGGTGAAGGCGAAGCCAGCACAGGCTCCCGCCGGGTGGTCAGCGGGCTCGGCGGCGGGGGCTCGGCTCGCACCAGGAACGTGCCGGAGACCGACAGCGGCGGTAGTGGCGGCCGGGTCGCCCCGCCGCTTGACCTGCCGCCGCGATCAGGTGCTGGCAACGGCGCGGGTGCCGGATCAGGCGGATCGGCCGGATCGGCCGGGGCAGTCAGGTCGGCGTCCAGCTGGTCTCGCGGTGCCGGGCGCTCGTCCGCCAGGCCCACGGGCGGGCGGACCCGGGCGGTGTCCGCCGGGCCTGCCGGACCTTCGGGGTCTGCGCGTGCCACCGGCCGGCCGTCCTCGGCGCCGCCGATAAACGGAGGTAGTTCCCGCACGCCCGGCCCGGCGTGGCCATCGAGCGGCTGGCCCGCGGTGAGCGCGCGGCAGCGGTCGGGCGCGGGGCCGAAGCCGAACCCGGCGTCGGCGTCGGCCGAGCCAGCCGCTAACGGCGGCCCAGGCGGTAAGGGCGCCCGGGGCGGTAAGGGCACCCCGGGCGGTAAGCCAGCCAATGGTCGTGGCGGGGAGGAACAGCCCGCGACGCCGTTCTGGTTGCGCCCGCGACGGCGCGACAAGTAGCGGCGGGTCACCGTGGATCTCAGTCCCGGCCAGCAGAAGGCCGTATTCGTTCTCATCGTGGTCGTGCTGGCCGGCCTGGGCTACTGGCTCATCCTGCCGAAGGTGACCCACTCCGGGCACCCGCAGGCCGCCCCGTCGCAAAGCTCAGCCGCGTCCGCATCAGCACAGGCCGCAAGCACCCCGGCCGCCACCCCGCCGGCGACGGCGTCCCCGGCCGCGGCCGCGGCCGGGAGCGTGAACATCTACTCCTGGCTGCCGTTCACCCAGCAGGACCTGGCCGATGCCGCCGCGGTGACGGTGAAGTTCGGCGTCGATTACAACACCTACACCTACACCGAGAGCGCGGCCGCCTACGTGGCCAAGATGAACGGGCTGATCACCGGGGAGCTGGCCACGACGCTGCAGGCGTCCTACTCGACCGCCGGGGTGGCCACGCTCAGGTCGAGCCAGAAACAGGTGTCCACCGGAACCGCGGTGATCAACTCGCTCCGGGCGTTCGGCCCGTCCAGCCTGACGTTCGTCATGACCACCGGGCAGCGGCTGGTCAGCTCGCGCGGCACCACCAACGGCAGTACCCAGTACGCGGTCACCGTCACCGGCTCGGGCAGCAGCTGGCAGGTGGACGACATCGAGCTGGCTTCCGCGGGCAATTCATGACGAACAGGCTCCTGGTCCGGTCCGAGACGAAGCAGGCTACGGGCCGGGACCAGCGCGGCCCGCGGCTCCTGGTGTTCGGCATCATCGGGCTGGCCGGCATCGTGCTGCTCGGCTTGCTGGCGGTGCCCTTCATGATCGGCGCCGACGCCTTTTTCGCGGCCAGCGCCGGCTGCACGGGCCAGCAGACCGGAACGACCGGGCAGCCTGCCGCAGGCGCCAAGGCCAAGTCGATCCCGGCTAACTACCTGCACTGGTACCAGAAGGTCGGCCAGCAGTACGGCGTGCCGTGGACGATCCTGGCCGGGATCGGGACGGTGGAAAGCGACAATGGCCAGACCACCCTGCCCGGCGTGGACAGCGGGTCGAACGCCTTCGGCGCGGCCGGGCCGATGCAGATCGGCATCGGCGGCGCGGCCGGGAACGTNNAGCGAGGTGGTCGACGGCGTCGCCACCGATGAGGACGGCGGCCCGGACGCGAGCGTCTACGATCCCGCCGACGCGATCGCGGGCGCGGCCAAGTACCTGCTCGCGGCCGGCGTCGCGACGGACCCGTCGGCGGCCATCTTCGCCTACAACCACCTGCAGTCCTACGTGGAAAGCGTGCTGTACTACGCGGGCGCCTACGCGGGCGGCAACTTCACGGTGGTGTCCGCGGACCTGCCGTCGAGCAGCACGGCCGCCGGGTGCGCGACGACAGCCGGGAGTGTCTCAGCCGTCGATGCGCCGAACGAGGCCGTGGCCACCGCCGTCACCTACGCCGAGGAGCAGATCGGCAAGCCGTACCTGTTCGGTGGCACCGGCCCGGACGCCTTCGACTGTTCCGGCCTGGTGATGATGGCCTACCGGGCGGCGGGCATCACCATCGCACGGACCTCGGAGCAGCAGTGGGTGACCGAGCCGCGGGTCCCGGCGGGCCAGGTGCAGCCCGGGGACCTGGTGTTCTTCGCCGGCTCGGACGGNNTCCCGATCCGCATCACGACGTACGGGCAGCCCAGCTCGGCCCCCGGCGATCAGGATCCGGTCGGCTTCACCAACCCCTGGGCCAAGACGGACACCGCGGGCAGCGCCAGCGCCTAGCCCTCGTTACCGCACGGTCAGGTAGATGGCGCTGCCCAGCCCGGCGGCCAGGCAGTAGATCGCGAACGGCGTCAGCGTGCGCGAGGCGTCACTGAGGTAGCGGACGAGGAACCGGAGCGCGACGTAAGCGCCGATCCCGGACAGCACGCTGCCGAACAGCACCTGGGTCCGGATCCCGTCGCCGAGCGGCCCGGTCAGGTCGTGCAGCTTGAATATCCCGGCCGCGAAGATGACGGGGGCGGACAGCAGGAACGAGAACCGGGCCGCGTCCTGCCGGGACAGCCCGCGGAACATGCCGCTGACCATGACGATGCCGTCCCGGCTGATGCCCGGCAGCAGCGCGAATATCTGCATCGAGCCGAGGATGAGACCGCCCCGGAAGCCGACGCTGACCAGTCGCTCGTCCGATTCCACCGCCATGCTGGCCTGCTGCTGTTTGACCGCCCGCTGCCCGGACGAATGCCGCCCGCCGGAGCTCACCACCCCGCGGTGCCCGGCCCCGCGGCGCCCGGCGCCGCCATCCCCGGCCCCGCCATCCCCGGCCCCGCCATCCCCGGCCGCGCCGTCTCTGGCCCCGACATCCCTGGCCCCGACATCCCTGGCCGCGCCGTTTCCAGCCGCCACNNGCCACCAGGACCGGCTTGCTGAACACATGGGTGAACAGGTGCTGGAGCAGGGCCCCCGCGATCCCCACCGGGATCGTGGCCAGGATGAGCATCCAGGCCAGCGTCTGGTCCGTGCCCTGCGGCTCCCACCGCCTGGTCCCCGGCGCGGGCCGGGCGACGTGCCCGAGCGAGGCGAAGAAGGCCACGATGATCCGCACCCAGTCCCGCCAGAAATAGATGATCATGGCGATGGCCGTGGCCACGTGCAGCCCGACGATGAACGCCAGGTACGGCGAGTCCTTCGCGGACACGTTCAGGTCCTTGGCCCACTGCCCGCCGACGATGGCCGGGATGAGCACGCTGTGGCCCAGGCTGGACAGCGGGAAGAGCTCGGTAACCCCCTGGATCAGCCCGACGATCCCGGCCTCTCCGTACGTCAGATGCGACATGCCAGCCCTTCGCTCCCACGCCAAACCAGCTAAGTTCAAAAGCCAAATTATCCCGAACGGCGGTGGTTTCTGCCGCCATGACCACGTCATCCGCAACCAGGCGGGACAGCGTCAGCCGTGATCCCGCTCCTGGCCACCAGTCATGGTAGCCGGGCCCGGGCTCCGCCCAGACCCGCTGCGTGAAGACGCGGTCAGGCAGGCTGCCACAGCTCGACCCGATTGCCTTCGGGATCGGTGACCCAGCCGAACCGGCCGACACCCTCCATCTCCTGCGTCTCTTTAGCCACGTCCGCTCCCTTGGCGCGCAGTTGCGCGAGCATCGCATCCAGATCGCGGACCCGGAAGTTGAGCATGGTCTGCTGGGGACGGGACCCGAAGTAGCCGGTCTCGGACTCGAACGTCGCGAACACCGTCAGCCCGGCCTCCTGACGCCACGAGCCGTTCTCATCGGCGTCCAGGCCCAGGCAGTCGCGATACCACGCGTCCAGGGCCGCCGGGTCAGCGGCCCGCATGAAGTATCCACCGATTCCAAGCACACGTTCCATGCCGCTATCTTGCCAGGGCGGCGATCGGGCGGGCTGGCATCATCGCCCGCTTCACGCCTTACCTCGGACCGTAACCGGCAGTGCGCGGGGGCGGGAGCGGGCGCTTCAGGCCTTGCCGGGCACCTTGGGGGTGTCCTTGGGGGTGCGGCGGCCGATCTTGGCGCCGAGCCAGACCAGCGGGTCGTACTTGCGGCCGACGACGCGTTCCTTCATCGGGATGATCGCGTTGTCGGTGATCTTGATGTGCTCCGGGCATACCTCGGTGCAGCACTTGGTGATGTTGCAGTAGCCGAGGCCGAAGTCGTCCTGGGCGATCTCGCGCCGGTCGGCGGTGTCGGCCGGGTGCATCTCGAGTTCGGCGATCCGCATCAGGAAGCGGGGGCCGGAGAAGGCGTGCTCGTTCTCGGTGTGGTCCCGGATCACGTGACAGGTGTTCTGGCAGAGGAAGCATTCAATGCACTTGCGGAACTCCTGCGACCGGTTGACGTCGACCTGCTGCATCCGGAACTCGCCCAGCTTGACCTCGGGCGGCGGGGTGAACGACGGGATCTCCCGCGCCTTGGCGTAGTTGAATGACACGTCGGTGACCAGGTCCCTGATCACCGGGAAGGTCCGCATCGGCGTGATCGTCAGCGTCTCTTCCGGCGTGAAGATCGACATCCGGGTCATGCAGGCCAGCCGCGGCCGCCCGTTGATCTCCATCGAGCAGGACCCGCACTTGCCGGCCTTGCAGTTCCACCGGATGGCCAGGTCGCTGGCCTGGGTGGCCTGCAGTCGGTGCAGCACGTCGAGGACGACCTCGCCCTCGTTGACCTCGACCTGGAAGTCTTCGAGCGCTCCGGCGCCCGCGTCCCCGCGCCAGACCTTCAGCGCCGCCTGGTAACCCATCAGTGCTTCTCCTCCGCGGCGGTCTCGGCCCCAGCTGGCTCAGCCGCGCTCTTCCCGTTGACCGCGGTCGCGGCGCCGGGTAGGCCGGTCAGTTCGTCCTCTGTCATGTACTTTTTCAGCTCGCCGATGTCGAAGAGCTCAAGCAGGTCGGTCCGCATCGGCACGAGCGGCTGGTGCCGCAGCTCCACGTGGCCATCGGCGCCGGCGGAGCAGACCAGGTTGACCTTGCGCCATTCCGGTGACATGCCCGGGTAGTCCTCCCGGGCATGGCCGCCGCGTGATTCCTGCCGTTCCAGTGCGGCCTGGGCCACGCTCTCCGCGACCACCAGCATGTTCCGCAGGTCCAGGGCCAGGTGCCAGCCCGGGTTGTAGGCCCGGCCGCCCGCCGCGCTGACGTTGGCCTCCCTGGCCCGCAGCTTGTCCAGCTCGACCAGCGCGGTCTTCAGCTCCGACTCGCGCCTGATCAGCCCGACCAGGTCGTTCATGATCGTCTGCAGCTCGGCGTGGATGGCGTAGGGGCTTTCGCCGTCCGTGCGCTCCAGCGGCACGAGCGCCGAGGCCGCGGCCGCCGACAGGTCCGTCTCGGTGACCACCGGCCGGGCCGGCAGCGCGGACACGTACTCGGCGGCACCGAGCCCAGCCCGGCGGCCGAACACCAGCAGGTCCGACAGCGAGTTGCCGCCGAGCCGGTTGGACCCGTGCATGCCGCCGGACACCTCGCCGACCGCGAACAGGCCGGGCACCGAGGCGGCCCCGGTGGCCGGGTCCACCTCCACTCCGCCCATCACGTAGTGGCAGGTCGGCCCGATCTCCATCGGTTCCTTGGTGATGTCGACGT
>PMOU01000637.1 GCA_003161205.1 Actinomycetota bacterium
TCACCGACGCGGCGCTCGAGCTTCAGGTAGCCGCCGGAGCGGACTCCCTTCGCGGCCGGTATCACGGCCTCGACGGCGATCTCATCTGCGTCAAGGACGTTCTGGAACGGCCCGGTGACGAAGTCGGCGAGCGGGATGGCGCGCGTGCCGCGCGGTCCCCGGGCCACCACCGAGCCGCCGAGCGCCAGCACCACGGAGGCCCAGTCGCCCTGGGGGTCGGCGTGACACAGCGAGCCGACGAGCGTGCCCCGGTTCCGGACGATGGGATCGGCGATCAGCGGTGCCGCCGAGGCCATGGTGGGCTGCGTCGTCTTCAGCAGATCCGAGTGCTCGAGGTCGGCATGGCGGCACAGGGCGCCGATGTGCAAGCTGCCGTCGGGGTCGGCCCGGTGGTAACTGAGACCGGGCACGTTGTTGATGTCCACGAGGAGCTCTGGCGAGGCAAAGCGCAGCTTCATGAGCGGAACCAGGCTCTGGCCGCCGGCCAGCACCTTCACGTAGTCCCCGCCGTTGTGCATGAGGCTGATCGCTTCGTCGAGCGAGCGCGGCGCCTCATAGCGGAACCGCGATGGATACATAGATCCTCCTGATGTCGCGTGGAGACTGGGCCTGGGGGCGTGCGCCTAGTGCTCCGGTTCGCGCTCGGTCACGGGCTCGGGGCCCAGGTCAGGAACCGGGTCGCCCGCGGCCGCGATGCCCTCAGGATCAGCCACCGCCACCGGGAGCGAATCTTCCTCGGGGTCGGGCCGCGGCTGCTGATGCGGCGGCCACGGCCCCGCCACCGGCTGGCCCGCGACCTTGAGGTAGTCGATCAGCTCAGGCCAGGCCCAGACCGTCGGGCTCTTCCCGGTCTTCGGAGCGTTCTCGATCAGCTCATAAAGGCGCGGGTTACCGCGACTGTGGCCGTCGGATTCAATTCGCATGCCGCATGCTCCTGCTCTGGACAAGCGCCATCGCCTGCTAACCCGTCACATGATCCACTGGTCCGCACCAGCCCGCAACGCGGGAATAAGTCCTTACTTAAGGAAGGTCAGAGCCGGGCATTTGCGCGCGCCGTGTGCCGGACTAGCTCCAGATCGTGACGTAGACCGGCGGCCGGAATCGCGACGGCGGGACCCCGCCGGCCGGCGCTCGCATCAGGTGCATGGCTTCCGGCGTGCCCAGGTAACGGCGGAACGAGCTGGCCGCGGCGCTTTGGTGCTGGCGCTGCAGCAGCGTGACGTACCAGCAGGCATCCATCCGGCAGCCCGGCAGATCGACGCGGGAGAGCTCACCGCGGCGCAGCCGCTGGGCCACCAGGTGCTCCACCGCCGGCGCCACGCCCGTCCCGTCGGCCGCGGCCGCCCAGGCCGCGGTCTGGTTCGGGAAGACCCTGACCTGCTCTTCGGGAATGGCCAGGGCGCTCAGCATCTGACCGGTCTCGCTGCCGGGATCGGTGCCGGACGGATCGACGAACCACAGCCACTGGCGAGGGTTGCCGCGCAGCCTCGGCTGGCCCGCCGTCACGACCACGAGACGGTACTTGAAGATCGGCTCGGTCGCCAGGCCGAGGGCCGCGTCGTCGGGCACCGAGGGGGCGATCGCGACGTCCGCGAGGCGGTTGGCGACCAGGACGCTCATCTCCTGGGTCACCGCGACCCCGGCCGACACTTCGACGGAGCCGGGGAACCGCTTGGTGAATGCCTCGGTCAGCGGGCTGATCACGAATTCGGCGATCGCGGACGTGGAGACCAGCCGAAGCTGTTCGGGTGCTCCCTGCGCGGCTCGCACGGCCGCGTGCGCCTCGGCGCCGAGGACGACAATCTGCGACGCGGTGGCGAGGAGCCTGGAGCCTCCCGCGGTCAGCGTCATGCCGACGGGCCCGCGGGTGACCAGCTGATCGCCCAGATGCTGCCGCAGAGCCGACAGGGCCTGGGAGACGGCTGACTCACTGACGCCAAGCGCGTTGGCGGCGGCGGTCACCGATCCGAGCCGGGCCACCAACACGAACGCGTTCAGCTGGGTAAGCGTCATTGCACTGTCATTATGCCCGCTGATCGGACACAAATGACTACCCCTGACCGGGCGCCGCCCGATCATGTCCTGCAGCTAAATTTCACCGGGCTTGGCTGGCCCGGACCGCCTCCGTCGCGACCTCGCGCAGCCTGGCCCGCAGCGCCGCGCCCGCGGCGCGGTCGGTCGGGACCTCGACCACCCTCAGGCCGGTGCCCTGCAGCGCCTTGCTCAGGTCACCAGGCCGATCGAGCAGCTGGTAGGGCAGGTCGAAGGCCGCGGCCAGATGATGGAGCCGGGCTCCGTGCGGGGTACCGAAGATCCGCTCGAACGATCCGGGGAAGGCGGCCTGCTCCAGCGTCGAGAAGATCCCCCCGCCGTCGTTGTTGACCACGATCAGGCACAGGTCGGGTCGCGGCTCGCCCGGGCCGAGCGCCAGGCCGGGGGCGTCGTGCAGGAACGTCAGGTCACCGATCAGCGCGACCGCCGGTCCGCCGTGCGCCAGCGCCGCCCCGATGGCGGCGGACGTGGTGCCGTCGATGCCGCTGGCGCCCCGGTTCGCCAGGATGCGCAGATCCTCCCGAGGGGAAAGATGAAAATCAATATCCCGAACGGGCAGGCTTGAACCGATCCAGAACAAGGCACCTTCCGGCACGTGGCGGGCGAGATCCCGGGCCAGCCGCGGCTCGGTCAGGGTGTCGTCGTCATCAAGCACGGCGTCCACCGCGCCCCGGGCCGCGCTGTCCGCCCGTCGCCAGTCCCCCAGCCAGCCCGACTCCCGCGCACCCACCGCGCTGCCCACGCCGCCCGCGCCACCCGCGCCACCGGCGCCGCCGGGCGAAGCGGGCGCGGCGGTGAGCCGGATCGCGCGCGCGACGTCGGTGGCTGCCCGCTGCGGGTCGGCCCAGCGTCCTGGCCCCTGCGCGATGACCACGTGCCGGCGGGCCGACGCGGCGAGCAGGGCCGACTGCGGGCGGGAAAGCCCAGGCCGGCCCGCCGACACGATCAGGTCCGGCTGGTGCGCCGCCATGAATTCCGGCGTCGCGAGCAAGTACTGGTAGGCAGCCAGCGCGTTCGGCCCGCGCCTGGCGCCGGAGGAAGGCTCCGCGAGCACCGGCCATCCGGCCCGCTCAGCCAGCGTCACCAGGGCAGCCGCGTCGCCATCACCGTCGCCGCAGACCACCACGCCGCGTTCNNCCAGGGATTCTGGCCAGTCCGGCTCGCCAGGTTCGCCGGGGACCAGCGGCTCGCGGAAGGCCAGGTTGAGATGGACCGGGCCGGCTAGCGCGCCCGCCTGGCCGGAGGCGTGCGCCCAGGCCTGACAGGCCAGTGAGCGCCAGTATCCGGCCATCCCCCGCCGCTCCTGCGGCGCCTCGGCGTCGCAGAACCAGCGCACCGCGCTCCCGTACAGCTTGACCTGGTCGATGACCTGGTTGGCTCCTGTCCCCCTCATCTCGGCGGGCCGGTCGGCGGTGAGCACGAGCAGCGGGACGCCAGACTCGTCGGCCTCGATCACGGCCGGGTGAAAGTTGGCCGCCGCCGTGCCCGAGGTGCACAGCACCGCCACCGGCCGGCGACTGGCCTTGGCCAGCCCGAGCGCGGTGAACGACGCGGACCGCTCGTCGATCCGGACGTGCAACCGGACCCGGCCCGCCCGGTCGAGCTCGTCGAACGCCATCGCCAGCGGCGTGGACCTCGATCCCGGCGCGACCACGACCTCGCGCAGCCCGCAACGGGCAAGCTCGTCCGCCAGCACGGCCCCAAACGCCGTCGACGGGTTCACGAGCACCCCTCCCTATCCAAGTGCGCTAGCGCTTCTTGCTGTTATCTCATCCGTAGGCGGCCCGGACGCTTCTTGCTGTTATCTTCGCAGTTCCGGGCATGATGGAACAATGTGCGACGTTGGGCCCGGAAAACGACCCCAAACGTCGCACAATCTTTCGCGGGCCAGCGCGCGGTGTCCGCTTCTTGCTGTTATCCACGACCGGAAACCGGGACGTCGTCAAGGTACCGGGCCGCCGCCAGGACGCGCTGCCGCCAGGGCTCGGGATCGACCTCCCAGCGGGCCAGCGCCGCCAGGTCGACGGGCGGGCGGCGGACCGGGAGCGCGCCGTCGGCCTCGGCCAGCGGCTCGGCCGTCACGTCGCCCTCGAGCAGTGACATCGTGGCCAGGCCGCAGGCGTAGGGAAGCTCGGGCAGGGCGGCGGCGAGCGCGACGCCGGCCGCCAGCCCGACGGAGGTGTCGACCGCGCTCGACACGACGGCCGGCAGCCCGCAGGCCTGCGCCACCCGCAGCGCGGCGCGAACCCCGCCCAGCGGCTGCACCTTCACCATGACGATGTCGGCCGCGCCCGCCGCGCGCACCTTAAGCGGGTCGTCGGCCTTGCGGATCGACTCGTCGGCCGCGATCGGAATGTCGACAAGTCGACGAACCTGAGCAAGTTCCGCCAGCGTCGCGCAGGGTTGCTCGGCGTACTCGAGGCCGTAGCGCGAGAGCCGGCGAAGCAGTCGCACGGCCGCGTCCACCGACCAGCCGCCGTTGGCGTCCACCCGGATCCGCCCGCCGGGGCCGACCGCGTCCAGCGCGTCGCGGACCGCCTCGACCCGTTCCACGTCCTCGGCCTCCGACTGCCCCGGCTCCGCCACCTTGA
>PMOU01000184.1 GCA_003161205.1 Actinomycetota bacterium
GGGGACACCTTCAGGTGACCCCACACAGTGATCCCGACGCGCCCGCCGGGGCGAAGGACCCGGTGTATCTCGGCCACCGCGCCGGGGGTGGTGCCCCAGATCCCCCGGAAGCTGGTGACCACGTCGAACGACGCCGCCTCCCACGGCAGGGCGTGCATATCGCCGACCCGGATGTCGCCGTCAGGGTTCCGGTCCCGGGCCACCGCCACCAGCCGGGCCGAGGCGTCGACACCGGAGCAGGAAGCGCCGCGCAGGCGAGCCAGCTCGATCGCGAGCCCGGACCCGCACGCCACGTCGAGCAGCCGGTCCCCGGCGTCGACGCCGAGCCGATGGTGCATCGCCACGTACTCGCGGCAGTTGCCCGGCTCGCTGAGGGTCGCGAAATCCACCGCCTTGCGGCCCCACCCCTCGTCCGCCAGCGCCCACGGCGGAGAGTCTGTGTCCGGCCTCGTCATTGCCGCTCCCTTGCGTCGACAGGTCTCCCGCTGGCGTGCGGAGGTTCCAGTTTGCGGTCAGCGGCTGGTCGCGGGCAAGCCGGCGATCTCGGCTGTTCCACGGCCCGTTCGGCGTCAAAGATTTTATATTCCGAACGGTCGTGGTGTCACCCCGGACCCATGCTTGTGCTCGGCGTCAGGTCAGGTGCCGGGCGAAGAAGCTCAGCGAGCTGTCCCGCTCGAACGCCGGGACGTCCCCGTGCCGGCCGGGGTTGGCGTGCAGCGTCTTCTCCGCGGAGCCGAAGGCGTCGAATAGGGCCAGCGCCTCCTGCCGCGGCACGCGCTCGTCGTCCCACTGCATCACGAACTGCACCGGGACCGTGATCCGCGCGGCGGCCCCGGCCAGTCCCAGCGCGCCGAACAGGCCCAGTACCGCCGCGCGGATGCGGGGTTCGGCGGCGACCAGCGGGACGCCCAGCCCGCAGCCCAGCGACATCCCCAGGTAGCCGACCGGGCCGTCGCCGACGTCCGCTAGGTCGGCGGCCGCGTCGAGGACCGAGTGCCATTCCGCGACGGACTGCTCAGCCAGCACCGCGTGCAATCCGGCGACCAGGGGGAACATCGGCTCACCGGCCGCCGCACGGGTCCTCATCTCGGTGAAGGCCCGGTCCAGCTCGGCGGTCTTGGCCCGGTCCCCGTGTCCCGGAGCGTCGATCGCCATCGCGGCGAAGCCGCACTCGGTGGCGAAGCGGCGGGCACCGGCCACGAGGCGCGGGACCTTCTTGTGCTGGCCGCCGCCGTGCCCCATCAGGATCAGGGGGCGGATACCGGTCGCGCCTTCGGGCGTCCACAGCACGCCGGGAATCTCGCCGAGAGTGAAGAGGCGTTCGGTGACGCCGTCGGATGACGTCGAGGAAGAGATGGTGAAGCGCATGCGTCCACACCCTTTCGAGGTGCTGGTGCGGGCGCTCCCTAGGCCATGGGCGGAAGGGAGTCCCGGCTGGTCACTGTCACGGCGCTGATCGGACTCACCTCCTCGTTGCTGTGGTACACGGCGACGCCGAACATATCACAACGGACTTGCCTCACGAATCACCCAGCTGGCGCGGCCGGGTGCCCCGTAGAGTTGCGTGGAAGCTGTCGTGGGCCTGGAGATGATGGACAGATGATCGTGAGCCGCCGCGCGGTGCTGGCGGTGCTGGCGGCCGGAGCGCTGGCGGGCTGCGACCGGTCCGCCACCCTCGCCGGCGGCGGCACACTCGCCTCCGCCACGGCCCACGCGGCGGCGGGCAGCCGCACTCCGGGCCCGGTCCGGCCCATTGCCCCGGCATCGCCCGTGGCCCCGGCGGTGCCGGTGGCCCCGGCGGTGCTGACCCGGGCCCAGGTCGTGGCCCGCTACGGCCACGCCAGGCCGCATACCTGGGGCTTCGGCGGACCTGGGGTGGTCCGCGACCTGTCCACGTCGCGGCGGGTGATCGCGCTGACCTTCGACGCCTGCGGCGGCCTCGGCGGCAGCGGCTACGACGCGGCCCTCCTGGACTTCCTGCGCCGGCGGGACGTGCCCGCGACGCTGTTCCTCAACTCCCGCTGGATCGACGCCAACCCCGCTGCGTTCCGCCGGCTGGCCGGCGAGCCGCTGTTCGAGATCGGCAACCACGGCACCCGGCACCTGCCCCTGTCGGTCACCGGGCGGTCCGCCTACGACATCGGTGGCACCCGGAACGCCGGCGAGGTTTACGACGAGATAGCCGGGAACCAGGCCAAGCTCACCCGGCTGCTCGGCGTCGCGCCGCGCTTCTTCCGGGCCGGCACCGCCTACAGCGACGATGTTGCGGACCGGATCGTCACCGCGATGGGAGTTCGCCTAGTCACCTTCTCGGTCAACGGTGACGGGGGAGCGACCTTCACCCCCTGGCAGGTCCGCAGCACCGTCACCGGCGCTCCCGGCGGTTCCATCGTGATCGGCCACATGAACCATCCCGAGAGCGGCACGGCGCAGGGGATCGCCGCCGCCGTCCCCGACCTGCGGGCCGCCGGGTACCGCTTCGTCCGCCTCTCCGACGAACTCCGCTGACCGGGGCCGCACCTGACTCCGCGTGTAGCGCAACAGCTACAATGTAGTCATGACAACCCCGCTATCCATCCGCTTCGCCCCCGCCTTGCTGGCCCGGCTACGCCAGCGCGCCAACGCCATGACGGGCGCCAGCGCCGCTGGGCTGGCGCAACGGCTCATCGACGAGGGTCTGCGGATGGCCGATCACCCGGGAGTGATCTTCAAGGACGGACCGTCCGGCCGCAGGGCCGCCCTGGCCTACGGGCCTGACGTCTGGGAGGTCATCAAGTTCCTTCGGGAAGTCGATGAGCGCGGATCCGCGGCGATCGAGGCCGCCGCGGAGGTATTCGCCGTCGACGCCAGCCGGATCGCTACGGCGATCAGCTACTTCGGAGATTACTCCGACGAGATCGACGCGGAGATGGCCGAGGCCGACGAGGCTTCGGTGCGCGCAGAAGCGGCGTGGCGCGTCCAGCAGCGACTCATCGCATGACTCAGCGGCCTGACGTCAGGCT
This sequence comes from Actinomycetota bacterium, assembly GCA_003161205.1. Next base: position 3,003 of record PMOU01000184.1, read on the forward strand.
CCTGCTGGATGAGATGTTTTCGCCTGCGATCGCAGCGGAACTACGCGAACTCGGCCATGACGTGATCGCGGTCGCGGTCCGGCCCGATCTGCGCTCGAAGTCCGACGACGAGATATTCGCTTGGGCGAGCGCGCAAAAGCGATGGTTGCTCACGGAGAACGTGAAGGACTTCAGGCCGATTATGCTGCGGGCTTTGCAAGCCGGGCTACCCAGCTGCGGACTGCTGTTCACCAGCAGCCGGGCCTTCCCCAGGTCCAGGAAGAATCCCGGGTCGCTGATCAGGGCGCTGGACGCATGGCTGGCCACGCCGCCAGGCCCGCCAGTAACCGAATCCTGGCTTCTCGGCGCAGCGGACTCTTCGTGAGCTAAGCCGGTGCCGTGGGCGAGGTGATGCTGCCCGGTATACATCGCGGGGCGAAACGCGACAGTGCATCTCGGCCGTCGGCGAGCAGCGCCGTAATCTTGACTAGTCGGGCTTATGAGCGGCAATTCCGGCGACGATGGTTAGGTAATCCCCGGGCTGCGGCCGGCTCGCAATCGATGAGGACACGGGCTCGCTTTGATGCGGGCGGATCTCGCTGTCACTCTCCACGCCAGTCGCTTCTGTCACAAGCACCCCAGCGGCCACGAATCTTCTGTACCCAGAGCTCTAAGCCTGGCGGGGGAATGCCAGCTATGTTGATATAACCGCGTATATAGCCGTTATGTACCGAATGCCCGCTGCCGACGGCTGATAAATCTCGCTATAGCGTTATCGCCGGCCAATCTTTTACTATAATCGCAAAAGTGGCTTTACCCGGACTTAGCCGTCGCATCGGCAATGTGGCGAAGGTTGCGGGCACGGGAGGGGAGCAGCTATGAATTCGTCCGATTCACCGCCTGAGGGCGTAAGCACGTCGGACGTGGCCTACCGGCCCGGCCGGCTCAAGCGACTCTACGACAAGATCACGGGCGACGTAGCGGTCAAGCACCCCTGGTACACATTGCCGAAGGATCTTGGCCTGGCTGAGCTGATCGGCATTCGCGACACGCTTCGGCGCGAGAATCTTTTCGATACCTCCCGCCTTCCGTCAGTTGATCCTGTTCAGCCGCCGCCGTACGACGAGTCGTACCTGACCGCGCGCACCGCCGATGGCAGCTGGAACGACCTGGAGCACCCCGAGATGGGGAAGGCCAGCACCCGTTTCGGGCGGAACGTGCCGCTGGCTGCCACCTGGCCCGACCAGGACCGGATGATGGTGCCGAACCCGCGCGAGATCAGCCTCAAGCTGATGACCCGCGACACCTTCAACCCGGCCACGGCCGGTAATGCGCTGATCACGGCGTGGCTGCAGTTCATGGTCCACGACTGGGTCAGTCACGGCACCAGCCCCAAGGACGACCCGTGGGTGCTGCCGGAGGTCGCGGGCGACGACTGGCCCACGCCGCCCGTCGTCGTCATGCGGGTACCGCCCGACCCGACCTCACCCCCGGACTCCACCCTGCCGCCTACCCACCTCAACGTGAACACGCACTGGTGGGACGGTTCGTCGGTCTACGGCAACGACCTCGCCCAGCAGCGGTTTCTGCGCGAGGGCACGGGCGGACGGCTGCGACTGGTCGACGGGCTGCCGCCGATCCCGCCTGACCCCGCGAACGACCCGACCCTGGTGCCGGGTTTCTGGCTGGGCCTGGGCATGATGCAGACGCTGTTCTCGCTGGAGCACAACAGCATCGCGGCCATGCTGGCCGCGGCCCACCCGGAGTTCGGCGACGAGACGCTGTTCCAGAAGGCTCGCTTGATCACCTGCGCGCTCATCGCCNNATCGCCAAGATCCACACGGTCGAGTGGACGCCCGCGGTCACCGCCCACCCCACGGCGGTCGAAGGGCTGTACGCGAACTGGTGGGGCCTGGCGGGCCAGAAGCTGCACAGGTTCGTCGCGGCGATCTCCAAGAACGAGGCCCTGCGCGGCATTCCTGGCACCGACACCGAGGACTTCGGCGTGCCGTACGCGTTGACCGAAGAATTCGTCGCGGTCTACCGGATGCACCCGCTGGTGCCGGACGACTTCGACTTCCGGTCGGTTCACGGCGACGCGCCGACCCTCGGGCCACGCTCCTTCACCGAGCTGACCGGACCGCAGGCCGTCCCGATCCTGCGGGACCAGCCG
>PMOU01000658.1:0-3179 GCA_003161205.1 Actinomycetota bacterium
AGCGCCTGCTCCCTGTCACCGAGCAGGGCACCCGGTCACGGCGCCGCATCTACCGCATCACCGACAACTACCTTGCGTTCTACCTGGGGCCGTTGATGAGGTTTCGGGCGGAGATCGAGCGTGGTCTCGGCAAGACCATCGTGTCCTCACTAGCCGCCTTCCTCGACCAGCACATGGGCCCGGTCTACGAGGAGGCATTCCGCGAGTACCTGCGGCGCGTGGCCAACCAGGGCGCGCTGGGCGAGGGAGTCGTGGCTGTCGGTCCTTGGTGGAGTGATGACAGTCGGCAAGAGATCGACGCTGTGGTCCTAGCGCAGCGCGAACTCACCCGCGTACCGGTCCTGGTTGGCGAATCCAAGTGGGCGCACAGCGTGGACGCTGTGCGGATCAAGGCTGGCCTCATCCGCAAGGCCGCCGCCCTCACCCCGGATACCGATGAACTCAGCTATGTGGTGTGCGCGAGAGACGCCGTCGAGCACCCGGACACCCAGACCATGACGGTGACAGCTGCTGACATCTTCACCGCGTAACACGGGCTCGATGCGTTCCAGTTGCCGGAGTTCTTCCTCGTCGTGGGATACCCGGTACAGGTCGAGTGCGAGCTGGCTGTTCAGCCAGAACTGCGGAGTGGTCCCGAGTGCCTTGGCCAGCCGCAGCGCTGTTGACGGGGTGATGCCGCGCCGTCCGTTGACGATCTCGTTCAGCCGTACGTACGAAACGCCGATCCGGTCCGCGCGCTCCGCTCGCCGATCGGCAGGTCAGTTGCCCGAGCGGTGCGCGGCGTGAGCGGGATAGTGACTGCCTTGCCGCCCTTGCGGGCGATCGCCAGCGTCCGGTGCCCGCGGTCCGGGCCGGAATGCTCGGGGCCGCCCGTGTTCTCGGTAACGTTTACGGAACGGTCCGGGCGTACGGTGGCGGTCATGCGGAGCACCACGGTGGCGAGGCAGAGCTGCCCGCGCCGGGTACGCGTGGCCGCCTGGTCGGCGGCCGGTTTGACCCTGCTCGTGCTGGCGGCCGCGCTGGTCCTGCTCGGACTGGATGCCGGCCGGATGGCGGCCGGCCGGATCGCGTTTTACGCGGTGGCCGCGCTCACAGCCATTCTGTACGCGGGTACCGGCCGCCTCATCGCGACACGCGTTCCGGGCAACGCCATCGGCTGGCTACTCAGCCTGATCGGTCTGTCTCTGGCCGCAGTCATGCTGACCGAACAGTACGCGCTGCACGGGCTGGCCGTCGCGCCGGGATCGCTTCCCGCGGCCCGGCTGGCCGGCTGGCTGTCGGGGGTTGCCACCATCTCAACGTTTGCGCCCATGGTGTTCCTGGTGTTGCTGTTCCCCGACGGGCGGCTGCCGTCGCGCCGCTGGCGGCCGCTGCTGTGGATGATGATGGCAGTGCTGGCGGGCTGGACGGCGCAGCAGTTCCAGGCCGGCACCGCAGAAACCGGGGGGATCACCAACGCGCTGGAGGCGGCAGGGGTCAGCTACCCGAACCCGCTGGGCATTTTCCCTCGCCAGGGCCCGTTCAGCGAATTCCTGGGCGCCCTGGTCCTTCTCGGGCTGGCGGCCGGGGCCCTGGTGGTGGCGTCGGTATTCGTGCGGCGCCGCGGCGCGAGCTCCGAATTGCGCAAACAGCTGGCCTGGCTGGGGTACGTCGGCCTGTTCATCGCGATCCCGGTCGTGCCGTTCCTCGGCTACGGCCTGCTCACGCACGGCAACGTGAACGAAGTGGCCGGCGTTTTGTTCTGGACGTTCATCCTGCTGGCCCCCACAGTCGGCGTCCCGGTGGCCTGCACGATGGCGGTGCTGAAGTACCGGCTCTATGAGATCGACCGGCTGATCTCCCGGACGGTGTCCTACGCGATCGTGACCGGGCTGCTCATCGGGGTGTACACCGGGCTGGTGCTGCTGGCTACCCAGGGTTTCAGGCTCCATACCCCGGTGGCGGTGGCCGCAGCGACACTGACCGCGGCGGCATTGTTCACCCCGCTGCGGGCCCGGGTGCAGCGGCGGGTGGACCACCGGTTCAACCGGGCCCGATATGACGCAGAACGGATCGTGACCGACTTCGCCGCCCGCCTCAAGGACGCCATCGACCCGGACGCTGTCCGGGCGGACCTGCTCGATACGGTGCACAGGTCCCTGGAGCCCACCCACGCCTCGATATGGTTCAGGCAGATCCGCTGACCCGCCCCCAGGCTGACCACACCGAGCCCTGGAGGAATCGTCCTGCGTCCGGTTGCCACGCTGGTAACTATGAGGGAACTCCAGGCCGATACCGTCGACCGCGCAGAAAAGCCCGATCAGAGCGCCGTGCAGAGCCAGCTGCCCGGCAGCATCTGGCAGCCCGGGGCCAGCATGTCTGCGTGCTCCTGATCGGTGACGGCAAACTTTGCTGAGTGAGCGCTGAGGGTCAGCCGGTGGGCGTCACGTTGGGCAACGAGACGAGCCGACCGCGGACTCGACCGCCGTGTCGGCAACGGTGTCCGGGCTTGGCAGGCTAGACAGAGTACTGAACCATCAATGACCATCTGTCGTTATATAACTACATAGAGTAGCAAACTCGGTGGGCCGCAACGCTAGGAAAGAAGCTATACCGAGGGAGGAAAACGATGCGTGATACCTGGACCTGACAGCCCCAAGTGGCTGTTTGACTCACCCTCGCGGCTGATCGCGCAGAGCGCGTATGGCTTGCACAGAGAAATTCACGTCTGGCCGGCCCTGGAGCGAAGATTGATGCCGGGCATGTTGCGGACTTTTGGGGTTTGTGGGCTCGCAAGAGCCTCTTGCCTTGCCTGGACAACCGGCGCGGGCAGCCGGGTACTTGACTGGAAAAGTTCGTAGCGCCCGACGTATCTAGAAGTACGTTACGTACTTGACGTACGCGGCACGATCGGCTTAACTGGAGTCAAGGCGACGATGGAGGCCATGGCCCATGACGCAGGTTCACTACGACAGCTATACCGAAGCGCGCAACAATCTCAAAAACCTGCTCGACGCCGCTGAAAGCGGTCAGGTCGCTACAGTCCGCCGTGATTCTGCCACCGCAGTTGTGCTTGACGCCGAGCGTCTGCGGTATTTCCTCGCGTCCGTGGCGCCATCCCGGGCTCAGGTGGTTCAGGAAGCTGGCGGATGGTCAGTATTCATTCCAGGCCTGCCCGTCGCCGCAGATGGGGGGACTTT
>PMOU01000658.1:3263-3396 GCA_003161205.1 Actinomycetota bacterium
AGCACGGTGACCTGGCCCGCGCCAACCCGCGAGGCCCATGATGCCTTCTGCAGGACTGAAGGCTGGAAGCCAGTCCGGAACGTACGGGGCCAGACCGGTACGCATCATGGCACCTACGAGCGCCAGCTCCATG
>PMOU01000402.1:0-1700 GCA_003161205.1 Actinomycetota bacterium
CGCATGTGGTCGCGGCCGTTGATCGGAATCATCAAGACATCGGGGGCCAGGCCGGAGATGGTGCCGGGCAGCTCGGGATACACCAGGCCGTCACCGGCGTGGAAAAAGCGGACGCCGCCGACGTCGACGGCGTAGCCCAGGAAGCGAACCGGGCCAGCCTCAGGCGAGAACTCGTAGACGACGGGCTGGTCGCCGCCCAGGCCGTGCAGGGCCGGGACCGGCTGCACGGTGACGTCCCCCTCGGTCAGCTTCTCCCCCGGCGTGGCGCCCACCAGGCGGGTCCGGTCCAGGCCGCCGTTGACCGCGATGTCAATGACGGGCGCGGGCACGATGATCCGGGCCGTGGAATTGACCGCGCAGAATTCCCGCAGGAAGGGCAGGTCCAGGTGGTCCACGTGCTCGTGCGTGCAGAGCAGGAGCGTGATGTCGGCGAAATCCGATGCGGTGGCGGGCGGCTTATAGCGCCGGTCGGCGCGATCGGTCAGGAACGGATCGATCAGCACATGGCTATCGCCCGCGACGAGGCGAAACCCCGCCTGGCCGTACCAGGTGACGGAGACGAGAGGGCCGGACCGTTCCGGATTATTGTTTGTCATGGTGCCGTTTTAGCGGTCGTCGCTGAGGATGGGCTCCGGCAGGGTGCCCGCGTTGTGCTCGAGCAGCCGCCACCGGCCGTGCCGCAGGCCGAGGACCGACCAGGAGCAGTTGGACAGCGGGCCGAGCGCGCCGAATATCTCCTCGGGCATGCCGAGCAGCCGCGACATGCCGAGCCGCAGCGCCGCGCCGTGGCTGACCACCACGGCGAGCCCGCCGTCGTCACTGACCGCCGTGGCGATGCGGTGCAGCGCGCCCGCGACCCGGTCGGCGACCACGTTGCTCGGCTCGCCGTCCGGCGGGGCCCAGGTCGCGTGCTCGGCCGGGTAGTCCTGGCGGATCTCGGCGTCGGTCAGTCCTTCCCAGCTGCCGCCGTGCCGCTCCCGCAGGTCCTTGTCGAGGATCACGTCGAGGCCGGTCAGCTGGGCCAGCGGAGCCGCGGTGCTCGTCGCGCGGCTGAGGTCCGAGGAAACGATGACGTCGGGGTGCAGCCCGGCCAGCAGCCGGGCGGCCCGCTGCGCCTGCGCCTGCCCGGTCGGATCGAGCGGGATGTCACTTTGCCCCTGGAACCTTCGCTCGGCGTTCCATGCCGTCTGGCCGTGCCGCCACAGCACCAGCCGTACCGGATCGCTCAGCGCGTCCTCCCCGGATTGACGACGAGCTCCGGCAGCGGGATCAGCGGGCAGTCCTTCCAGATCCGCTCGAGCGCGTAGTAGGTCCGCTCTTCGGAGTGCTGCACGTGGATCACCACGTCGAGGTAGTCAAGCAGGACCCAGCGGCCCTCCCGCTCCCCCTCGCGCCGGACCAGCCCGGCGCCCGCCTGGCGCATCCGCAGCTCGACCTCGTCGACGATGGACCTGACCTGCCGGTCGTTGGACGCCGAGCACAGCACGAACGCGTCGGTGATGACGAGCTGATCGCTCACGTCATAGGCAATGATGCCGTCGGCCAGCTTGTCCGCCGCGGCCAGCGCGGCGGTCTCTACCAGCTCGACGGCCCTGGGTGTGGCAGTCACGAGTGCTTTCCGGCCTCCTTGATTAGGCTCTTACCCTCTACGCTATGGGGTTATCTGCCTTTGCGTATAGTCCGCGCTTGGCGATGTACTG
>PMOU01000402.1:1730-2702 GCA_003161205.1 Actinomycetota bacterium
GCTCACCTTCCCCTCGGGCAGGCCCGCCCCCGACAGCCGGTGACCAGGCCTGGTACAGCCGACGAAATGCGCGAGGGTGAACAGTTCGTCCACATCGTGCCAGGTCAGCATCTTGGCCAGCGCGTCGGCGCCGGTGATGAAGAAAAGCTCGTCCTGCGGGCCTGCGGCGGCGCGCAGGTCGCGCAGCGTGTCGATGGTGTAGGTCGGCCCGGGCCGGTCGATGTCCACCCGGCTGACGCTGAACCGGGGGTTCGACGCGGTCGCGATCACCGTCATCAGGTACCGGTCCTCGGCGGGCGAGACGGCGCGGTAATCCTTCTGGTACGGCTCGCCGGTCGGTACGAAGATGACCTCGTCCAGCGCGAAGGTGTACGCCACCTCGCTGGCGGCGACCAGGTGACCGTGATGAACGGGGTCGAACGTGCCGCCCATGACACCGATCCGTCGCATCTGCCTCTGCCCCCTTCGTGCCCTCGTATGGTACCGGCCCAATTGGCCGGCGCTCGGGTTACCATACGAGATATGACTTCAGTGCCAGANNCGGGCCATGCGGCTTAATTTCCTTGCCAGCGGAGTAAAGGTCTCCGAGCGGCAGTTCCCGCATATTTACGAGATGCTGCGCGACGGCGCCTACGTCCTGGACATGGACCAGGTGCCTGAGCTGTTCGTCTCGCAGTTTCCCATAGTGAACGCGATGGCGCTCGGCACCAACACGCCGTTCATCGTGCTCAACACGGGCCTGGTCGACCTGCTCGACGCCGAGGAGCTCAGGGCGGTGATCGGGCACGAGCTCGGGCACGTCCTGTCCGGGCACGCGGTCTACCGGACCATGCTGTACAACCTGATCCTGCTGGCCCAGCGGATCGCCTGGATGCCGATCGGTTACCTCGGACTCCGGGCCATCATCTGGGGCCTGGAGGAGTGGTACCGCAAGTCCGAGCTGTCCTGCGACCGGGCCGGGCTGCTGGCCGG
>PMOU01000091.1 GCA_003161205.1 Actinomycetota bacterium
GGCGCGGCGGTCGGCCATGGCCAGCAGGCGGCGGATGCGGCCGGCGATCGCGTCCTTGGTCAGCGGCGGGTCGGCGAGCTGACCCAGCGCTTCCAGGCTGGCCTGGCGGTGGGCGATCCTCAGCTTGCCTGCCATCGTCAGGTGCTCCGGCGCGTCCTGGCCGAGGATCTCCAGCGCGCGCTCCACCCGGGCGCCCGCCGCTACCGCGGCGCGCGCGCTGCGGCGCAGGTTCGCGTCGTCGAAGTTCGCGAGCCGGTTGGCGGTGGCCCTGACCTCGCGGCGCATCCGCCGTTCCTCCCAGGCCAGCACCGCCTCGTGCGCGCCGAGCCTGGTCAGCATGGCGCTGATCGCCTCGCCGTCCCTGATCACGACCCGGTCCACGCCGCGCACGTCCCGCGCCTTGGCGTGCACCTTCAGCCGCCGGGCCGCGCCGACCAGGGCGAGCGCCGCCTCCGAGCCGGGGCAGGTGATCTCCAGCGCCATCGAGCGGCCGGGCTCGGTCAGCGACCCGTGCGCCAGGAAGGCACCGCGCCAGGCCGCCTCGCAGCAGCATGCGGAGCCCGACACGACGTTCCTGGGCAGGCCGCGCACCGGACGGCCGAAGCTGTCGATCAGCCCGGCCTGGCGGGCCAGGCTCTCGCCGGCCTGCCCCTTACTCACCCGCACCAGATAGCGGTTCCCCTTGCGCAGGCCGCTCGGCGCGACCACGAGGAACTCCGCCGGATGGCCGAACACCTCGGTGATACTCGCCCGCAGCCGCCGGGCCACAGCGCCGGTGTCCAGCTCCGCCTCGATCACGACCCGGCCCTCGGAAAGATGCAGACCGCCGGCGAACCTGAGCAGTGTGGATACCTCCGCCTTGCGGCAGCACGGCTTAACCACCTGGACCCGGCTGAGCTGATCCTTTCCGCCGCTGCCGGGTCGTAGCGGCACGGCCGGACGAACCGGTTCCGGCTGAATGCGCGGCTGTCAGCCGGGGATCGCGTCACCACATGTTCTGGCCGCCGTCAGCGGTCAGCTTCTGCCCTGTGATGAACCGGGCGGCCGGGCTGAGCAGGAGCATCACGGCGTCAGCGACGTCGGCGGGCGTGCCGAGCCTGCCCATGGGAACGGCGTCCTGCCGCGCACGGCGGGCGGCGGGGTCGTCCAGCCCGAACCGGCGGGTGGTCTCGCCGGTGACGACAAGCCCGGGGATGACCGTGTTGACCCGGATCGCCGGGGCGAGCTCGAGTGCCAGGCACTGGGTCATGATCATGAGGGCGGCCTTCGACGCGCAGGTGGCGATGCCGTTGCGCCTGGCCCGAATACCGGTGGCGGCCCCGATGTTGATGATCGCGCCGCCTGTGTCCTGGGCCAGCATCTGGCGGGCGGCGTGCTGGGCGCAGAACAGCGCGCCCTTGACGGTGACGCCGGTCACGATGTCCCAGTCGTCGGCGGTGACGTCGAGCGCGGGCTTGTCGATCACCCGGGCGGCGTTGTTGACCAGCACGTCGAGTCGACCGTGCGCGCGGACTGCCTCGTAGATCAGGCGTGCGGCGCCGGCGGGCGCGCTCACGTCGGCCTTCACGAGCTGCGCCGAGCCTGTGGAGTCCCGCAGGCACTGGCTCAGCGCCGCACCAGCTCGGGCGTCGTCGTCGGCGTAGTTGAGCGTGACCTGATATCCCTCGGCGAGGAGCCGCTGGGCGATCGCAAGGCCGATGCCGCTGGTGCTCCCAGTCACGACGGCGGCGGGCCGCCCGTCGCCGGGCACTAGGCCGGCCCGCACGTGGCGGAGGATTCCCGCAGTGCGTCCCCGGCCGCGGCCACCCGTCTGCTGCCGGGCCAGCGGGCCGATGCCTGCTGCCAGGCGGCCCGCAGCTCCCGGTATCGCTGCACGCTGCCGAGCATGACCGCCCCGGCGAGTCCTGCAGCTGCGAGTTCCTCATAGCCGTCCAGGTCGCCGTCCAGGACCGTGACCGTCGCCTGCCGGGCGATGGCCTCGTACCGGATCCGGTCAGGGACCGGCTGCTGCCCGCCGCCCGCGGCGCGGGCGAAGACCCCGGCGGCCTGCCCGCTGTAGCCGCGCCCCGGGTGCGAGGCGGCAAGCGCGGCATAGGACAGGCCCTCCTCCAGGGCAAGGCTGGCCGGCGTCCACTCGGCGTACAGCCACGCGGGATCGGCGTCCGGGCTGGCAGGGTACAGGTCGCGGGCGAGCCCGCAGCCGCGCAGCGCGTCCTGCACCCGGCCTAGCTGCGCGTAGGCAACCGCCGCCTCGGCATGCGCACGGGATCGCAGCAGCGGCGGGACCGCCCCGGCGACCGCGAGCGCCCCCTCGTAGGAGGCGGCGGCCCGCTCCGGGTCCCCGGCGTAGAACCAGGTGGAGGCCAGGGAGATCAGGGCGGCGGCGTTGGCGCCGGGATCGCCGGACATGGCGGCGAGCTCGACGGCCTGCCGGCAGTGTTGTTCTCGGACGGCGAGCTGCTGGCGGTGCAGGGCGATGATCCCGCAGATCCGGTGCGCCTGCGCGGCGAGCGCGGCGGCGGCCTGCTGGTGGCGGGACTCCCGCCGCGCCGCCGCGTCCAGGGGGAGCAGGCAGGGGGACAGTGCCCGCGCAGCCGCGTCCAGGTCGCTGCCGCGCATCAGGTGCCAGCAGGCGGCCAGGCTGACCGCGCACCTGGCCAGGAACGCGTCCTGCGTCGCGGGCCGCGTGCCGCCAGCCGGGGCCAGCGCCGCGGCCGGCAGGGCGGCGATGGTTGCCAGGGCGTGCCTGCGGGACAGCTCGTGCAGCAGTACCCGGTCCGAGTCGCCAGAGGGTGGAATGGCCGCGTCAGACATTACGATCTCCTGTGTCAGCAGCGCCTGTAGCGCTGCCAGCTGCGGCAGGTGCTGCCATGTGTCGGTCAGCGTCACCAGGCGCGCGAGCCGTATCCCGAACCATCCGGGCCACCCCTGCCCCGCGTCGTCGTCCCGGGCCTGAACCACGATCCGGGCGGCGGGCCGGCCGGGCGGCGGACCGCCGGCGAGCTCGGCCGCCGGGACGTCCAGCGCCCGCGCGAACAGTAGCACGTACCGTTCGGAGACCCCAGCGTTGTCCCGCTCCCGGCGGCGCAGCTGCTTCACCAGGGTGTCGTGGGCCGGGACCGGGTCGCTGCCCGCCGCCTGCCTGAGCCGGCGGGCCGTTTCCGGCACGTCCCAGCCCGCCTGCAGCCGCCACGCCCGCCACGTCTCGCCGTTCACTGGCCTCTCCACCCTCCTGACTCCGCCCGCCGGGGTGCCGGACGGGGCACGGGCTGTTCCCTCATGCCCCCGCCGGGTTCCCTTCTGCCCACTGTCGCACGCCGCCGACGTGTAGTGAACTGGGCGCAGTCAGCCCGTGACCATCCGCCGCCCGCCCCGGGACGGACGCCGGGAAGAGGATCAGCGCATGGCAGCCGCAACAGCCACCCTGGCCGGGATCCGGCGCGGCCCTGACAGGACCGGAAGCCGCCGGAAAGGAGACCTGCCGCGTGATCATTTACCGGGTATCGGGGAGAGCTCACCCGCACAAGGTCGATGAGGTCCGGAAGAGATTCGCCGCCCTGTCCGCGGCTAGCCGCAAGGTGGCCGGAGTGGTCAGCTTCGATGTCGCGCAGGACGTCACCGACCCCGCGATCTTCATCTCCACGGAGGTCTACCAGAACCAGCAAGCCGTTGACAGGCAGGGAGAACTGCCCGAGCTGCACGATCTTATGGCCTGCCTGCCCGGGCTGCTGGCCGACGGGCCGCACGGCACCGTATTCACTGCGTCACCCACCGGGCCGTGGCCGGCATAACCCAGGCCTGGCCAAGCTCGCCCCAGGCAGAGAGCGCCAGGCACCGATGACCAATGCCGCATACTACTCGCTTGCCCGCGAGTATGACGATCTTCTAGGAGACCTCGCCGAGGCCACCTGGCGCAGCGGGATACTCGCCGAGCTTGCCCGGCTCCGCACCGGGCAGCGCCAGGTGGTCATCGACCTGGGCGCCGGCACCGGGACCGGCGGCAGGCTGATCGGCGACGCCGGGTGGCGGCTCAGGAGGATCGGCGTCGACCGCTCCGAGCGCATGCTGCGCAGCGCAGCGGAACGGTACGAGGCCACAATCATGGCGGACATCACCGTCCTTCCGGCCGTCGCGTCCTGTGCTGACTTCATCGTCAGCGGGTTCGACACGCTGAACTACCTTCCCCCCGGCCAGCTCCGGCAGTGCCTGGCCAGCGCAGCACGCTGCCTGAAGCCCGAGGGCTGGCTGATCTTCGACTACTCCTCGCCCGAGCTGCTGCGCGGCACGTGGCGCGACCGTCACCACGATCAGCAGCTGCCCGACGGGATCCTGCGGTGGGAGCACCGCTACGACAGCGCAGCCGGGATATCGGTCAGCAGCATCGAGCGCCACGACGCCGACGGGAACGTGGACTGGCGCGAGACCCATGTCCAGTACGCGCTGGATGCCTACCCGCTGCACGAGGCGGCCGCGGCGGCCGGGCTGCGCGCCGAGCGGGTCCGCGACCTCGACCGCCCCGAGTTCAGCCCGTCAGCCGGCACGCACGTGTGGGTCCTGCGGAAAGAAAGCACTGCCTGAGGCCATGAACAAGATACTCGCCGATGCCCTCCGTACCAGCCCCGGCCTCTGCGTCGTCCAGCTGTCCGGCCGGGACTGCCACCGTCCCGGCCTGCTGCCGACGTTCCTGCAGGACGGGCGCGATGTCCACGGCAGTCACGGGCTGTTCTACTGGCTGCGCGCCCGGCAGCGCGGGCTGGTCGTCTCCAGCGGGAACGCCGCGGTGATCCTCGCCTGGCGCCCCGATGTCGGGTGGCTGGCGGCGCTGCGCCCCGTCGGCCCCGCCGACGCCGCGGCGAGCCTCCTGGACACGATGGCGGCCGCCGCGGCCGCTGCCCTGCCCGGCATCCCGCTGCTGGCCAGGTACTGCGGCGCCCCGCTCGCCGCCGCCCTCCTCGCACGGCGTTGGCAGCCCTTCGACGGGGCCTGGTGCCCCGAAGCGCCCTTGGATGACGAGGCGTTCCCCGAGGTCGTGGTCACCGCGGACCCGGCCGGGCTGCCGGCGGGCAGGAAGTACAAGTCGCTTCGGGAAGCCATCACCTGGCACCAGGAGGCCTACCGCTTCCGGGCCAGCCCGCACCCGCTCGGCGGCGAGGCGCAGGCCATCACCGGCGGCACCACTCCGGCACGGCCCGCCCGCGCGCAGGAGGCGGACTTCGACGCGGCCGTCCTGGCGGCGCTCGGCTCCGGCCAGCATCACGGCCTCGCCTACCACTACCTGCATCACGGCACCGACCTGGCCGGCTGGGCGGTCACAGGCAACACCACCGGCACCTCCCACGGCTACTACCTGTGGACGGCCAAAGCCCCCAGGCTCGCCTCCTATTTCCTCTGGCAGATCTACCTGCAAGAACGGCACAGCGGAGCAGTCGCCCTCAACCTCGGGGGCTCCGAGACGCAGTCGCTGCACCACTACAAGACCCGGACATTTCCCGGTCACGAACTCCGGAAGACCTCCATCCTCTGCCCGCCAGCCCAGCCGTAACCAGAGAAGCGACCGATGCCAGACACAACCTTCTACATCCACAACCCGGACGTCAGGACTCCCGACCGGCACTGCCCGACCCTGCTCAGCCCCGGCGAGGAAGACCAGTTTGCCGAGGCGGGGTTCGTGATACCGGCCCGCCGGCTGTCCTGGGAAACCATCACGGTCCTGTGCGGCGCGGCCGACGCGCTCGCAGCCGCGCGTTTCAGCTCCTCGGAGCAGAAGACCTACCAGGATGAGTTCCCGGGCCAGTACATCCGCGACCCGCACAAAATCGACCCCCGGCTGATGACCGTGCCGCTGCTCGACTACCCGCTGGCCGACACCGTCCGCACGCTCCTCGGCCCCCGCATCGTGCTCCGCAACTCCAACATCCGCATCACCCACCCCGGCAGCGGTGACAGCACGATCTGGCACACCGACTTCCGGCCCCACGTCACGCCGCCACCCCGGCTCGGTGGCACAACCGCAGTGATCACCGCGCTGGTCTACCTCGACCCGGCCGACCCGCAGACCGGCCCGCTATACGTCGTGCCGGGCAGCCACCGCACAGCTGATCAGCCTGCCGCCGCCATGGGACCCATGGCCGGGCAGTCGGAACTGGTCATCGAGCCGGGCCAGGTCGTCGTGATGAACGCCGCCCTGCGGCACCGCGGCGGCCCCAACGTCAGCCGCGACCGAGCACGCCGGCTGCTCACCCTGCAGATGTCGATCATCTTCATGGCCCCGCACAACTTCGAAGAGACCCCGCCCACCGCCGCCTGGACCCGGCTGGCGGAACAGGCCCGCGACACGGCAGACGAGCCGCTACTGGAACTGCTCGGCCTGGGCGGCTTCAACCCGGTCAGCGCCCTGTACTGACCGCGCGGGCCGCCGCGGCCGGGGGCTGCCCCTCGGGGCGCGCCCGCGCCGGAGCGGTCAGCCGAGCTGCACTGACGGGTATAGCGGGTAGTCGGCCAGGAGCCCGGCTACCTGCCCGGCGATCTTGGAGGCCACCGCCGCGTCGAGGCTGTAGTGCGCCTTCGACGGCCCGCCGCCCGCCGCGGCGGCGGGCCGGGTGCTGGCCAGGACCGTGTCGATGAGGCCGGCGATGTCGTCCATGTCGGCGGGGCCGAGGCCGCGGGTGGTCAGCGCCGGGGTGCCGAGGCGGATGCCGGAGGTGTACCAGGCACCGTTCGGATCACCGGGGATGCTGTTGCGGTTGGTGACGATCCCGGAGTCCACCAGGGCGCTCTCGGCCTGCCGACCGGTCAGCCCGTACCCGGACACGTCCATCAGCACCAGGTGGTTGCTGGTGCCGCCGGTCACCAGCACGGCGCCCCTGCGCAGGAGCCCGTCGGCCAGCGCGGCGGCGTTGTCCACGATCCGGCGGGCGTAGCCAGCGAACTCGGGGCGACGGGCCTCGGCCAGCGCGACCGCCTTGGCCGCCATCACGTGCGGCAGCGGCCCGCCGAGCACCATTGGGCAGCCGCGCGCCACGTACTCTGCCAGGTCCTGCTCGCATAGCACCATGCCGCCCCGTGGGCCACGCAGCGATTTGTGCGTGGTCGTGGTGATGATCTGCGCATGCCCGACCGGGCTGAAGTCCCCCGTCAGCACTTCGCCGGCCACCAGGCCGGCGAAGTGCGCCATGTCCGCCATCAGCGTCGCGCCCACCTCATCGGCGATCTCCCGCATCACCGCGAAGTTGACCAGCCGCGGGTACGCGGAGTACCCGGCCAGCAGGATCAGCGGCCGGAACTCCCGGGCGATCGCCCGGACGACGCCGTAGTCGATGAGCCCGGTGACCGGGTCGGTGCCATAGGCCCGCTGGTCGAACATCTTGCCGGAGATGTTCGGCCGGAACCCGTGGGTCAGGTGCCCTCCCGCGTCTAGCGACATGCCGAGCAGTCGCTGGTTCCCTAGCACATGGCGCAGCGCGGCCCAGTCCTGGTCGCTCAGGTCGTTGACATGCCGGACCCCGGCCCGGACAAGCGCGGGGCTCTCGACCCGCTGTGCGAGAACCGACCAGAACGCGACCAGGTTGGCGTCGATCCCCGAGTGCGGCTGAACGTACGCGTACGGCATCCCGAACAGCTCCCGGGCATGCCCGGCGGCAAGCTCCTCGATGGTATCGACGTGCTGGCAGCCCGCGTACACTCGCCGGCCTGCGGTCCCCTCGGCATACTTGTCCGACAGCCAGTTCCCCATCGCCAGCAGCACCGCCGGCGACGCGTAGTTCTCACTCGCGATCAGCTTCAGCTGCTCCCGCTGGCTCGCGAGCTCCGCGCTGATCGCGTCAGCGACACCAGGCTCAACCGCCCGCACCACCTCCAGCGCAGCACGGAAAGCAGCTGTCTCCGGGCTACCCGAGAACTTGTCTTCACGCACGGTGATCTTCTCCAGACAGGCGCCAGTCTTGCAGGACATGACTACGGACGCTGTGGCGAAGCGCCGGACTCAGCAGGAGAGCGACGCCACCGGGCTCCGGCCGCCTGATCGATCATAGTGACTCCACGGACACGCGTAGCGGGCATCGCCGACGTCGGTACCAGGGGCTGGATATGGGCTGAGCTAGGAGAGCATGTCCATGGTGAGGAAGGCTTCGGTGCTGGGGATGCCCTGGTCGCTGGCGCGGCGGTCGGCCATGGCCAGCAGGCGGCGGATGCGGCCGGCGATCGCGTCCTTGGTCAGCGGCGGGTCGGCGAGCTGACCCAGCTCTTCCAGGCTGGCCTGGCGGTGGGC
>PMOU01000325.1 GCA_003161205.1 Actinomycetota bacterium
CTGCTCGACTACCCGCCCGCCGGAACCGTCTTCGACATGCTCACCGAGCACAACATCTCCTGGGTCAACTACCACCCGGTGGTCAAAGACGAGTCCCTGTTGACGCGCTACGCCCGGCACAAGCGGAAGATGATCGTTCGCCGCCTGCGGTCGGCGGGGCGGGTCTTTCCCGCCGTGACCCAGGACATGCAGAAGGACATTCAGTTCACCGCCGATGTCTTCCCGCTCGGCCTCGGCCGGTACATGGAGCACGTCCGCAGCATCGACGATTTCTTCACCGATGCCGCTAAGGGGAACCTGCCGGCCGTCAGCCTGGTCGACCCGGACTTCGGGAACTACTCCGAGGAGAATCCGCAGGATATTCACAAGGGCGAGAGCTTCGCTGCGGAGATCATCAACCGGGTGATGCGTGGCAGCGGATGGCCGGACACCTTGCTGATCTTCCTCTACGACGAGCACGGCGGGTATTACGACCACGTGCCGCCGCCGGCCGCCGTTCCGCCCGACGACGTCGAGGGCCGCAGCGTGATCGGCAGCCCCAGCCGGCTGGAAACGGTGTTGCGGCCAATCCTGCCCGGCATGGTCAAGAGCAAGGAAACCCTGGACGCCGGGCCACGCCGGTACGACCAGTACGGATTCCGGGTCCCGGCGGTGATCGTGTCACCGTACGCGCGTCCTGACTACGTCAGCTCCGAGATCTTCGACCACACCTCCGTGCTCAAGCTTGTCGAGGAGAAGTGGAACCTGCCCCCGCTCACCGCACGCGACGCTGCGGCACGCTCGCCGCTTGACGCGCTGGACCTCACTGGAGCTCCGGCTTTCGCCAAGCCGCCGTCGCTGCCCGAGCCCAGCCTGCGCTGGGGTACGTGGTAGCCGGGAGATAAAGCGGCTACGGGGCCACAACGCTTGCTGGCCAGCGTTTCCGCGCCCGTCTGCGTGGTAGTTACGGGCATGCAATCGACCTCTTTCGCGCACGTGAGCAGACGGGCCAGGCGAGCGTCGGACAGCCGTGGCGCTCGCGTGCTGGCCCGGGCAGGACTCACCGCGCGGGGTGTCATATACATACTGATCGGCTGGGTCGCGCTCCTCGTCGCGCTCGGCCACAGTTCGCGTCAGGCTGACCAGCAGGGTGCCTTGCAGCTGCTGGCGGGCAAGCCCTACGGCCTGGTCTCGCTCTGGCTGCTCGCCATCGGTTTCGCCGCCTACGCGCTGTGGCGGCTGAGCGAAGCCGCGTTCGGCGTCACCGGCGAGAAGAACAGCGCCGGTGCCCGGCTGAAGTCGCTGGGCCGCGCGGTGGTCTACGCCTTCTTCGTCGTGCTGACCATCAAGGTGATCACCGGGACGCAGGGTAACCAGTCCGGTCAGCAGCAGGACCTGACGGCCACGGTAATGCAGCACCCGGGCGGCCGGTGGCTGGTCGGCATCGTCGGGGCGATCGTCGTCATCGCCGGCCTGACGCTTGTCCTGCAGGGTCTGCGGCACAAGTTCATGAAGCAGCTGCGGACCTCGCAGATGAGCGCCAGCACCCGCCGCGTCGTAAAGTGGCTCGGCACCATCGGCACCTGCGCCCGCGGGGTGGTCTTCGCGCTGGTCGGCGTGCTGGTTGTCGATGCCGCCGTCACCCACAACGCGGCCAAGTCGGGCGGCGTCGACAAGGCCCTGCTGACGCTGCGCGACCAGTCCTTCGGCCCGGTGCTGCTGGTCCTGGCCGCCCTCGGCCTGGTCGTCTTCGGCATCTACGGACTGTGCGAGGCGCGCTGGGAAAAGGTATAGGCCATCCGGCCGCCAGCAACGCGGTGCTCCGGACCGTCATCGCCGCGGCGGCGATCACCTGACAGTCGAGCTGACCCGAGCTTCCGCTCTCTCCTTGCCCGAGGTTGACATCATCTTGTTACTGCGTATAGCTTACGCAATTAGGCGTACGTAATACGCAGAAGAAGATCGCGACCGGGAAGGAGCTGGCCATGAGTGACGANNATGAGTGACGAGCTGGCCATGAGGGTGAGCTGGCCATGAGGGTGAGCTGGCCGTGAGTGATGAGCTGGCGATCGAGGCGAGCGGGCTGGCCAAGTCCTACCGGGACGTGCGCGTGCTGGGCGGCGTCGATTTGCGGGTCCCGCGCGGCAGCGTGTTCGCGCTGCTCGGCCCGAACGGGGCGGGCAAGACCACGACGGTCCGGATCCTGGCCACGCTGTCCCGCGCGGACCGCGGGCAGGCCCGGGTCGCGGGTCTGGATGTCGTCCGGAACCGGCATGAGGTCCGTCGCCGGATCAGCCTGACCGGCCAGTTCGCCGCGCTTGACGAGGTGCAGACCGGCGCGGAGAACCTGCGGATGATGGGCAGGCTGTCGGGGCTATCGCGGACGGCGGCGCGGCAGCGGGCGGCCACGCTGCTTGAGCAGTTCGAGCTGACCGGCGCCGGGCGGCGGCGGGTCGGCACCTACTCCGGCGGGATGCGCCGCCGGCTTGACCTGGCCGCGAGCCTGGTCGGCCATCCGTCGGTGATCTTCCTCGACGAACCGTCGACCGGCCTGGACCTGCCGAGGCGCCAGACCATGTGGCAGGTCATCGAGGAACTGGCCGCCTCGGGCGTGACCGTGTTCCTCACCACGCAGTACCTGGAGGAGGCCGACCGGCTAGCTGACCGGATCGCGGTCCTGGACGCGGGCCGCCTGGTCGCGGAGGGGACGGCCGAGGAGCTGAAGCGGCGGGTCGCGGCCCGGCGGCTCGATCTGACCTGCCCGGACGTGACGGCTTTCGCCAAGGTCAGCCGGTATTTCGGCGAGCGCGCGGTGCACCTGGACCCAGGCGGCCGCACCGTCGGCGTCGCCACCGACGGCAGCGCCGCGCAGGTGCGCGCCCTGCTGGACGCGGCCGACCCGGGCCGGTGCCTGATCGCGGCTTTCGCCGTGCGCGACGCCAGCCTCGACGACGTTTTCCTCGCCCTGACCGGACACGCCACGGAGACGACTCATGTCTGACGCCCTGACCATGGCCGGGCGCAGCCTGCGCCTTTCCGCCCGCAGCCCGGAAGCCCTGCTGACCGCGCTGCTGCTACCCGTGATGCTGATGGTGGTGTTCGTCTACCTGTTCGGCGGCGCGGTCAGCATCGGTACCAGGTACGTCGACTACGTGGTCCCCGGCGTCCTGCTGCTGTGCGCCGTGACCGGGGGCGCCACCACGGCGGTGACCGTCTGCCAGGACATGACCGGGGGCATCATCGACCGGTTCCGGTCTCTTGACGTGCCGGGCACGGCGCTGCTGGCCGGGCACGTGACCGCCAGCCTGCTCCGCAACGTGGCCTCCACCGCGCTGGTCACCGCGGTCGCGTTCGGCATCGGGTTCCGGCCGCACGCCTCGGTGGCCGGGTTCGCCGCCGCGCTCGGCGTGCTGCTGCTGTTCGTGGCGGCGGTGTCCTGGCTGGCGGCCGCGTTCGGGCTGGCTGTGTCCGCGCCCGAGGCGGCCAACTCGGTCATGTTCGTCCTGATGTTCTTCTGCTACGCGAGCAGCGCCTTCGTCCCGGTCGCGACCATGCCGTGGTGGCTCCGCGGCTTCGCGCGCAACCAGCCGGCCACGCCCGTCACCGAGACCATCCGCGGCCTGCTGCTCGGCCAGCCAGTCGGCGTGCACCTGGTAACGGCGCTGGCCTGGTGCCTCGGCATCACGGCCGTCTCGATCGCGGTGTCGATGCTGCTGTTCCGCCGCCGGACGGCCTGATCGCGGTGGTCAGCTGGTCACGGTGTCCCCGCGGCCGCCGGTGCCAATGCGGGCCACGGTCGCGTCCGCGGCGCGGGCCAGGTCGGCGGGCGCGAGCTCGATCTCAAGCCCGCGGCGCCCGCCGCTGCAGAACACCGTGGCGAAGCCCATCGCGGACACGTCGAGCACCACGGGCAGCCGCTTGCGCTGGCCGACCGGGGAGATGCCGCCGGTGACGTAGCCGGTGGCCCGCTCGGCCGCGTTCGCCGGGGCCATCGCGGCCTTCTTGCCCCCGCACGCCCCGGCCAGCGCCTTGAGGTCCAGCTGGCCTTCCACCGGGACCACCCCTACCACCAGAGTGCCGTCCACCTCGGCGACCAGCGTCTTGAACACCCGTTCCGGCGCGACGCCCAGCGCCTCGCTGGCTTCCCGGCCGTAGGACGCGTGCCTGGGGTCGTGGGCGTACTCGTGCACGGTGAACGCGATGCCGGCGTGCTCGAGCGCGATCGTCGCCGGCGTGCCGCGTCCTGCCACGATGGGTCACCCTACGGCATGGCGCAGGGCCGGCGAAAACCATTAGGCGCCTCGTCGCCAGGGTCCGCATAGTGGGGATATGCGCGTGACGTTCCCGAGGCTGCCGGACCACCAGCGCGCCTACGCGCTGGTGGAGCGGGACGACGGGGTGTGCTACCGGCTGTACGACGGGACCGACCCGTTCCCTGGGTCCCGGCTGCCGCACGACCTGCGGCACCTGATCGTCGAGCGGGAGCTTGACCTCACCGACGGCCTGTGGGCGGGCATCGCGGCGGGCCTGGTGTTCCGGACCATGCGGTACGTGAGCGGCCGCCGCCCGCCGGTCACGGGTGCGCGGTCACGGGCGCTGATCAGGTCGTTCGCCGCGCCAGGACGACGCGCCGAGCTGATGGCGGACCTGGTGGAGAGCGTCGCCGCGCTGAACCACCCCACCGCGCCCCAGATCCGGCGGCTGGCCACGACCAAGCTGGCCACGACCAAGCTCGCCGCCGGGGACGTGGCATTCGACCCGGCGGCGATCGCGGCGGCGGCTACGGCGATGCAGGTGGAGGCGTCCCGGTGGGCGCGGCTGCGGGTCGGGGAAGAGCTCTGTTACGACTGGCCGCCGGCGCCGCGGCGGCCACGGACGGGGCGTGGGCAGGCACCAGGGTTCGTTCGGTCGGATGAAAAGGAGAACCGGCGCCGGGCCGCGGCGAAGGTACGGAGCCCAGCCCCGGTGATATCGGGTTGTGCCGCGGACGGCCGGGTTGCGAGCATGGGACGATGGACGCGCGGCCGGCTGAGCTAATCGAGTGCGGTGCGGTCATCCTGCGCCGGTGCCGCGTGGATGACCTGGATGCCCTGCTCGAGGCGGTGGCTTCCTCGGTTGACCACCTGACCCCGTGGATGCCGTGGGCCAAGGGCTACAGCCGGGAAGCCCAGGGCGAGTTCCTCGCCAAGGCGGAACAGAACTGGGCCGACGGCACCGCCTACAACTACGCGATCACCACCGGAGGTGTCCTGGCCGGTAGCATCAGCCTGATGGCCAGGATCGGGCCGGGCGGGCTGGAGATCGGCTACTGGGTGCATCGCGCCTATACCCGCCGCGGCTTCGCCACCACGGCCGCGGCGGCGCTGGTGGAGCAGGCCTTCCAGCTGCCGGGCATCGAGCGGGTGGAGATCGTGCACGACGAGCTCAACGTCGCCAGCGGCGGCATCCCTCGCAAGCTCGGCTTCACCCAGACCGGGCGGCGGCCCCTCGACCCGCCGCCGGCCGCCGGCACCGGCACCGGCGTGGTCTGGC